>JANOUM010000256.1:0-6526 GCA_031416855.1 Rhodoferax sp.
GAGCCGCCCGAGACCGGCGATGGCCGGGTCAGGGTTTCGCCATCTGCGCAGCTGACGAATGCCTTGCCGGCCCTGAGGCGCGAACTCATCTGCTCCACGGTGGCCAGGAACCCGTAACCGCCGGACCCGGCCAGCAGCAGCGTCGCGCTCCCCGGCCCGGCGAAATACCACGACAAGCGCGTGCCCGGTTCGAGATCCAGCAGCGTGGTGACTGGTTGCCCGTCGCCACGCGCACCGGGCAGCATCGCGACCGCCACCGACTACACCCGCCCCCTGTTGCCGAACACCAGCAAGGTATCGACCGATCGGCATTCGAAGGTGCCGTGCAACACGTCACCGGACTTGAACGCGAAACTCGCCGGGTCGTGGCCATGGCCGGTGCGCACGCGCACCCAGCCCTTGTCGCTGACGACCACCGTGACCGGCTCGTCGACCACGCGGACCTCGACCACGGCACGCTTCTCAGCCTGGATCAGGGTGCGCCGCGCATCGCCGAACTGCTTGGCGTCGGCCTCGATCTCGCGCACCATGAGCCGGCGCAGGGAGGCCGGGCTGCCCAGGATCTCTTCGAGCTTCTTTTGCTCCTCACGCAGGGCCTTGAGCTCCTGCTCGATCTTGATCGCCTCCAGCCGCGCCAGCTGGCGCAGGCGGATATCGAGGATGTCCTCGGCCTGCCGCTCGGAGAGTGCAAACCGCGCCATCAGCGCCTGCCGAGGCTCGTCGGCCTGGCGGATGATGGCGATCACCGCGTCGATATTGAGCAGGACGACTTGGCGACCTTCGAGGATGTGGATGCGATCCAGCACCTGCTCCAGCCGGTGCCTCGAGCGCCGCTCGATCGTCTGCTGCCGGAAATCGATCCACTCCTGCAGCATCTGGCGCAGCGACTTCTGGGTCGGACGGCCATCCAGCCCGACCATGGTCAGGTTGATCGGGGCCGAGCTCTCCAGACTGGTGTGCGCCAGCAGCGTGGTGATCAGCTCCTGCTGTTCGATGCGGCTGGTCTTGGGCTCGAACACCAGGCGCACGGCGGCGTCTTTCGAGGATTCGTCGCGCACCACGTCGAGCACCGACAACACGCTGGCCTTGAGTTGGGTCTGGTCCTGCGACAGAGCCTTTTTTCCGGCCTTGACCTTGGGGTTGGTCAGCTCCTCGATCTCTTCGAGCACGCGCTGGGTGCTGACGTTGGGCGGCAGTTCGGTCACCACCAGCTGCCACTGGCCACGGGCCAGCTCCTCGATCTTCCAGCGCGCACGCACCTTGAGCGAACCGCGGCCGGTGCGGTAGGCATCGGCGATGTCGGTGCTGGCGCTGATGATCTGGCCGCCGCCGGGATAGTCGGGGCCGGGAATGTGGCGCGCCAGTTCCTCGTCGCCAAGCAGGGGCGCACGGATCAGCGCGACGCAGGCCGCCGCGATCTCGCGCAGGTTGTGGCTCGGGATTTCGGTGGCCAGGCCAACGGCGATACCACTGGCGCCGTTGAGCAGCACAAACGGCAGACGCGCCGGCAATTGCTGTGGCTCCTCGGTGGAGCCGTCGTAATTGGGGATGAAGGCCACCGTGCCCTCGTCGATTTCGTCCAGCAGCAGGCTGGTGATGCGCGCCAGGCGCGCCTCGGTGTAACGCATCGCGGCAGCGCCATCACCGTCGCGGCTGCCGAAGTTGCCCTGACCGTCGATCAGCGGGTAACGCTGCGAAAAATCCTGCGCCATGCGCACCAGCGCCTCGTAGGCGGCCTGGTCGCCGTGCGGGTGGAAACGGCCCAGCACGTCGCCCACCACCCGTGCCGACTTGACCGGCTTGGCGCCCACGTTGCCGTTGGCGCCGCCAAACCCCAGCCCCATGCGCGACATGGAGTACAGGATGCGCCGCTGCACCGGCTTTTGGCCGTCACATACATCCGGCAGCGCGCGCCCCTTGACCACACTCAGCGCGTATTCCAGGTAGGCGCGTTGCGCGTAGTTGGCCAGGTTGAGGTCGTCGTCGCCGGGAGCAGCGGGGGAAAAGTCGAGGGTGGGTTGGTCGCTGGAAGCCATCAATCAGTTGTCGGTGTCGGTCTTGGGTTTTGCCGCAGGCTGCGCCGATGCCGGCATGTTGCCGCGGTTGAGCGCGCCGCCCCGGATCACCAGACCCGGGCGCACACGGGACGGGGCCGGGCGGACTTCGGGCACTGGGACCGGCGGCTTGAGCAGGAGGTAGATCTGCATCACGGTCTTGACGTAGGCCTGGGTTTCCTTGTAGTTGGGGATCTGGTTGCCGGCCCTCTGCACCGCACCCTCACCCGCGTTGTAGGCGGCGATGGCGAGTTCCAGCTGGCCTGGAAACATGTTGATCAGGTCGCGCAGGTACCGTGTGCCGGTCTTGATGTTGATCTTCGGGTCGACCAGCTTGCGCTCGATCGCCATCTTGCGGTCGCCATCGACACCGTAACGACGGGCGGTGGCCGGCATGATCTGCATCAGGCCGATCGCGCCCTTGGGCGACACGGCCGTGCTGTTGAAGCCCGATTCTGCAGCGATCAGCGCCTGCAGCAGTTCGAAATCGATGTTGTGGTCGCTGGACGCATCGCGCATGTACTGGCGCACGACCTTGAAGGTCGGCGAGACCTCGAAGAACGCCATCAGCTTGTTGGGTGCCATCGGCACCTCCACCGGCGCGCGGGCCGGGGAGACCTCTGTGGCTGGCGCCGGATCCCGGGTGGTGTCGAAGGTCTCGCCACTGCGGTAGAACAACTCGTACCGCTCGTCCACACGCTCGGAGGCGAAATGCGCCACCCCCTTTTCGTCCACAAAGCCCCAGACATCGGCCCGCGCCGGCGGCGCCAGCACGGCCACCAGACCCAGCAGCACGCCGGCCATGGCGGTGCGCCAGCGCAGCGGCGGCGCAGGCCTTGTCATCACACGTCCACCTCGACCGAGTCACCGTGCAGCTCCATCAGCTCACGCCTTGCAGCCGCTTCGCCCTTGCCCATGAGCTTGGTGATCAGCGCTTCAGTCTGACCGAAGTCGATGGCGCCCAGATGCACCGGCAGCAGGCGCCGCGTGTCCGGGTTCAGGGTGGTGTCCCACAACTGCGCGGCGTTCATTTCGCCCAGGCCCTTGAAGCGGCTGATGCTCCAGGCGTTCTCGCGCACGCCTTCCTTGCGCAACTTGTCCAGGATGGCGGTGAGTTCGCCCTGGTCGAGCGCGTAGGCCTTGGACGCGGGCTTCTTGCCGCGCGCCGGCGCGTCGACCCGGAACAACGGCGGACGTGCCACATACACATGGCCGGCGTCGATGAGCTTGGGGAAATGGCGGAAGAACAGCGTCAGCAGCAATACCTGGATATGCGAGCCGTCCACGTCGGCATCACTCAGGATGCAGACCTTGCCATAACGCAGGCCCGACAGGTCGGGCTGGTCGTCGGGCCCATGCGGATCGACGCCGATCGCCACCGCGATGTCATGGATTTCGGTATTGGCGAACAGGCGGTCGCGCTCCACCTCCCAGGTGTTGAGCACCTTGCCGCGCAGCGGCAGGATGGCCTGCGACTCCTTGTCGCGGCCCATCTTGGCGCTGCCACCGGCTGAATCGCCCTCGACCAGGAAAACCTCGTTGTGGGCCAGGTCGCGGCTTTCGCAGTCGGTGAGTTTGCCGGGCAGCACCGCCACACCCGAGCCCTTGCGTTTTTCAACCTTCTGGCCCGCCTTCTGGCGGGTTTGCGCCGCCTTGATGGCAAGCTCGGCCAGTTTGCGACCGTATTCGACATGCTGGTTCAGCCACAACTCGAGCGCCGGGCGCACGAAACCGGACACCAGGCGCACCGCGTCGCGCGAGTTCAGGCGCTCCTTGATCTGGCCCTGGAACTGGGGGTCGAGCAACTTGGCCGACAACACGTAACTGGCACGCGCAAACACGTCCTCGGGCAGCAGCTTGACGCCCTTGGGCAACAGGGCATGCAGCTCGATGAAACTCTTGACCGCGGTGAACAGGCCGTCGCGCAGCCCGCTTTCATGGGTGCCGCCGGCGCTGGTGGGGATCAGGTTGACATAACTCTCGCGCACCGGGTTGCCATCCTCGGTGAACGCGACGCACCATTGCGCGCCTTCACCGTCGGCGAAACTATCGTGCGACGCGTCGGCGAAGGCCTCGCCCTCGAACAAGGGGATGACCGGATCGCCCGCCAAGGCCTGCATCAGGTAGTCGCGCAGGCCCCCCTTGTACAGCCAGGTCTGTGTGTCGCGGGTCTTGTCATTGGTGAGTGTCACCGACACCCCGGGCATGAGCACCGCCTTGCTGCGCAACAGGTGCACCAGTTCGGGCATCGGCAGCGCGGCGGATTCGAAATACTTCGCGTCGGGCCAGACCCGCACCGAGGTGCCGCTCCTGCGGTCGCCCTCGACCGCCTTGCGCACCACCAGCGGCTCGGTCACGTCGCCGGCCTCGAACACCATGCGGGCCACCATGCCATCGCGGTAGGAGGTGGCTTCGAGCCGCCTGGCCAGCGCGTTGGTGACACTCACACCGACACCATGCAGGCCGCCGGAAAAACTGTAGGCGCCCCCGCTGGCCTTGTCGAACTTGCCGCCAGCGTGCAGGCGGGTAAATACCAGTTCGATCACCGGAGCGTTTTCCTCGGGATGCAGGCCGTAGGGGATGCCGCGCCCGTCATCGTCGACCGAGATGGATCCGTCCTGGTGCAGCGTGACGCGGATCTTCTTGCCATGGCCCGCGAGTGCTTCGTCGGCCGAGTTGTCCAATACCTCCTGGACCACATGCAGGGGATTGTCGGTGCGGGTGTACATGCCTGGCCGTTGCTTGACCGGCTCCAGGCCCTTGAGCACCCGGATGGACGCCTCGGAATATTCAGCGGGGGGTTTCACTGCCATAAGCGCGGATTGTAGTGCGGCGGCGCGAAACAACTGGTTATTTATCCAGCACCTGCCAGCGCGCGGCCAAAACGCAGCCCTGCGGCCGATCGCGTGCCGGCTTGCCCGCGTTGGCGTCTCGAGCTTGGGGGCCGGCCCAGTGTCGTTATATTCACAGGATGCAGCCCGGCACACCCACAACCCTCACAACCGCCCAGGTCCTCATCTGTGGCGCGGCGATCCTCACCCTGTCGATGGGCATCCGCCATGGATTCGGCCTGTGGTTGCTGCCCATCACACAGGCGCGCGACTGGACGCGGGAATCGTTTTCGTTCGCGATTGCGATCCAGAACATCTCCTGGGGCCTGGCCGGCATCTTCGCCGGCATGGTCGCGGACAAGTTCGGCGCGCTGCGGGTGATCATGGCGGGGGCAGTACTCTACGCGTTGGGGCTGATCGGCATGGCCTGGGCCCCCACACCCCTGCTGTTTGCAGCCACTACCGGCGTGCTGATCGGCATCGCCCAGGCGGGCACGACCTACGCCGTCATCTATGGCGTCATCGGTCGCAACATCCCGGCCGAGAAGCGCTCCTGGGCCATGGGTGTCGCCGCTGCGGCGGGATCGTTCGGGCAATTCCTGATGGTACCCGTCGAGGGATTCCTGATCGCCCGCTTGGGCTGGCAGGAGTCGCTGGTCCTGCTGGGCCTGGCCGCGCTGCTGATCATCCCGACCGCACTGGGGCTGCGCGAGCCCGGCTTTGCCGGCAGCGCCACGGCCCGGCGCGACCAGACCATCGTGCAGGCGCTACGCGAGGCCTGCCGGTACCGGAGTTTCCAGCGGCTGATGGCGGGGTACTTCGTGTGCGGCTTCCAGGTCGTGTTCATCGGCGTGCACATGCCCAGCTACCTGAAGGACAAGGGCCTGCCGCCCGAGGTCGCGAGTTACGCGCTGGCACTGATCGGGTTGTTCAACGTGTTTGGCACCTATGCGGCAGGCGCACTGGGCCAGCGGATGAAAAAGACCAACATCCTGGCGTTCATCTACCTGGCCCGGGCAGTGGTCATCGCCATCTTCCTGGCGCTGCCGCTGTCACCGGTGAGCGTGTACCTGTTTGCCGCGGTCATGGGCCTGTTGTGGTTGTCCACGGTGCCCTCCACCAACGCCATCGTGGCACAGATCTTCGGCGTCACGCATTTGTCGATGCTTGGCGGATTCGTCTTCCTCAGCCACCAGATCGGCTCCTTCATGGGGGTCTGGCTGGGCGGTTTCCTGTACGACCGCACCGCAAGTTACGACATCGTGTGGTACATCGCGATCGCGCTGGGCGTGTTCGCCGCCCTGATCAACCTGCCGGTCGACGAACGCGCGATCACCCGCGCCCCTGCAGCGCCCGGTCCCGGAGCGTCGCTCGCATGACAGGCCCCGCCATCGGCCTGGTCCGCAGGTGGGCCGCGTACAGCCTGGCGCTGGCCGTGCTCGCCGGGGTCTTTCTGCTGTACCTGCAGCCGGATTTCATGGTCGCCGTGGCGCAACAGGCCTGGGCCTGCTTTTGACCGCCGCAGGCACCGCGTCGCCTTGGGTGCAGCGCTGGTCGCACCTCGTCACGCCCGGTGCGCCGGTGCTCGACGTGGCCTGTGGCCGGGGGCGTCACCTGCACTGGTTTGCCCGACGCGGGCAC
>JANOUM010000257.1:0-3779 GCA_031416855.1 Rhodoferax sp.
GATCGACGAGCCCGGCAGGGTGGTGACGGTCTGCTTGCCGGCGTTGATCAGGTCGGCGTCGACCTCGTCCTCGGTCGGGAACGGGCCGATGCCCAGCATGCCGTTCTCGCTTTGCAGCCATACCTCCTTGTCGGCAGGCACGAAATTGGCCACCAGGGTCGGGATTCCGATGCCCAGGTTGACGTAAAAACCGTCCTGCAGTTCCTGCGCGGCACGTGCCGCCATTTGGTCTTGGGTCCAGGCCATGGGATAACTCCTGTTGGGTTGTGTTGCGATGGGTGGTTCAGGCGCTGGCCTTGTCGCGCAGGGTGCGCTTTTCGATACGCTTCTCGGGTGTGGCATTGAGCACGATACGGTGCACATAGATGCCCGGCAGATGCACCTGGTCGGGCACCATGGCGCCGGTCTCGACGATCTCTTCCACCTCGACCACCGTGATCCTGCCGGCCATGGCCACTGCCGGGTTGAAGTTGCGCGCGGTGTAGCGGAACTGCAGGTTGCCCGACCTGTCGGCACGGTAGGCCTTGACCAGCGACACATCCGGTACCAGCGCGCGCTCCATCACGTAGGTCTCGCCATCGAACTCGCGCAGTTCCTTGCCTTCGGCCACCATGGTGCCCACACCGGTCTTGGTGAAGAACGCCGGGATGCCGGCGCCGCCGGCACGCAGCTTCTCGGCCAGCGTGCCCTGCGGCGTGAATTCCAGTTCCAGTTCGCCCGCCAGGTACTGGCGTTCGAACTCCTTGTTCTCGCCCACGTAGCTCGAAATCATGCGCCTGATCTGGCGCGTCTCCAGCAGCTTGCCCAGGCCGAAGCCGTCGACCCCGGCGTTGTTGGAAATCACCGTCAGGCCTTTGACCGCACTGTCACGCAGCGCGTCGATCAGCGCCTCAGGGATGCCGCACAGCCCGAAGCCGCCGACCGCCATCAGTTGTCCGTCCTGGACGATGCCCTTGAGTGCTGCCGCGGCAGAAGGATAAATCTTGTTCACACAGGTCTCCTTGGTGTTGAGCCCTGAACGATACTACCTAACCGCATAGGTAGTATTTCGTACCATCAACCCACTCTTGCCGATGACCGACGACTTCGATTACCGGCTTGCGTTCGAGTTGGCGCCGGTCGGCCTGGTGCTTTCGCGCAACCGCAGCATCGTGGACTGCAACGCGCGGCTGTGCGAGATGTTCGCGCTGTCCCGCGAGTTGCTGATCGGGCAGACGTTCCAGGTGATCTACCCCAGCCGCGAGGAATACGAGCGCACCGGCGCGCGTATCGCCCCGATCCTCAATGCGCATGGCCACTATGCCGACGACCGAGTCATGAGACGCGGCAGCGGCGAGACCTTCTGGTGCCACGTGACCGGCCGCGCACTGAACCGCGAATCACCCCATGCGGCCGGCATCTGGACCTTTCTCGACCTGGCCTCGCGCCGCCCGGTCAAGGCCGAACTGACCGCCCGCGAGCGCGAGGTGGCCGCCTGCATGATGGAGGGCCGCACCAGCAAGGAGATCGGCCGGGTGCTGGACATCAGCCACCGCACAGTGGAAATCTACCGTGCGCGGCTGATGCGCAAATACAAGGCGGCCACCAGCGCCGAACTGGTGCACAAGCTGACCGCCGGCTGATCGGATTCAGGCAAGCGACGGCACCCCACGGCGCGAGAACAAACGGTGGGGGTCAGGTCTTGTTTTGCAGCATTGCCGCACCACAAACGGTGGGGGTCAGGTCTTGTTTTGCAGCATTGCCGCACGCTGTAGCACGCGGCCAATTGCCTGACGGACATCTTTGCTACCAAAGGATAGAAGTCAGCAGCGGATGCCAAAGTCGTGGCTGATTTGCCCACCGGCTGGCCCACCGCGATAAACATGGCAATACAAGACCTGACCCTCAGGTCTGCTCAGGTCTGCTCAGGTCTGCAAGCAAGGAGATCGGCCATGTGCTGGACATCAGCCACCGCACAGTGGAAATCTACCGTGCGCGGCTGATGCGCAAATACAAGGCGGCCACCAGCGCCGAACTGGTGCACAAGCTGACCGCCGGCTGATCGGGTTCAGGCAAGCGACGGCACCCCACGGCGAGAGAACGTCAGCAAACGACCCTTGTAGGCTGGCCCGTCGGGCCCGGCGACCTGGTCCAGCCGCTGCTCCACCACCGTGAAACCCAGCAGCGCCATGTGGCGGTTGAAACCCGCCCGGTTGCCGCGGTCCGGGTCGACGATCCAGACTTCGGCTGCCGGTGCACTGTGGCGACCGATGAACCCGGCCAACGCACCGGCGGGATCCCGTTCGTACAGCAGGTCGCTGCCCACCAGCAGGTCAAAACACCCGTGCAGCACCTGCTGGGCCTGCACCGCCTGCTCAGCCAGGGGCAAGGCACCGTCGCTCCAGTGACCATGGCAGTATTTCATTGGCCGCAGGGCGTTGAGCCGCAGGTTCTCGACCAGAAAATCGGCGGTCAGCGGGTGGCAGTCGCTGGCCGTCACGTCGATACCGCGCCGGTGCGCCACCAGGCTGGCAAGCGCCAGGCCGCAGCCGATCTCCAGCACCCGTTCGCCGGCCACCAGCGTACGCACGGCCAGGCGTGCGGCCAATTGCGCGCCAGAGGGCCACAACAGACCGAACAGGGGCCAGGACGCGGACGAAATGCCCTGGCGCCGCGCATCGCCATGCGGGTCTGTGAATTGCTGGCGGTCGAGCAGCGAACGGATGGTCAGGTCGTGTGCCCCGGCAACCGCGATACGCTCGACCTTGGTCTGGTAGCCGGGCATCGCAGGGGCGCGAGGCCTGGTGCGGGCGTTCGCGAAGTGAAACAGCAGCACAGTATGCGCCTTTGGCATTCACCAGGGCGCTTGGCGTAAAGTGCGTCCATCACCCCTCAACACCTGACCGCCACCCGTCATGACCACTACACCCTCACCCCGCTACCCCGCCCCCGAGGTCCTGGACCTGCCCGACGACATCCGGGCCAAGGTGCTGGAGATCCAGGAGAAGTCCGGTTTCATCCCCAATGTATTCCTGGCCCTGGCGCGCCGGCCGGCCGAGTGGCGCGCTTTTTTTGCCTACCACGACGCGTTGATGCTGCGCGAGGAGTCGGGCCTGAGCAAGGGCGACCGCGAAATGATCGTCACCACCACCAGCGCGGCGAACCATTGCCTGTACTGTGTGGTAGCCCACGGCGCCATCCTGCGCATCTACGAGAAGAAACCGCTGGTCGCCGACCAAGTGGCGGTGAACTACCGCAAGGCCGACATCACCCCACGCCAACGGGCCATGCTCGACTTTGCGATGAAGGTCTGCCTGCATTCGTCCGAGATCGGCGAGCCCGATTTCGCGGCCCTGCACGCGCACGGCTTCAATGACGAGGACATCTGGGACATCGGCGCGATCACCGCGTTCTTCGGCCTGTCCAACCGCATGGCGAACTTCAGCGGGATGCTGCCCAACCCGGAGTTCTACCTGATGGGCCGCCTGCCGCGCGAGAAGAAGTAGCTCCTGCGCGCGGCTCGCCCACAGTCCCAGGCCCTTGTGCGCCGGCGAGACTGGGGCGTGCTCGGCGCAGCGGCATAAAGAAGGCGCCGGGAGCCGCAGGCGGACGGCGGGGGACAGCCGCGGAGCCGAGTACCCGGCCGGCCTGATCCCGCCAATGCCCCAGGCGTAATAGGGCTGCGGAAGGGCTGTGGACGTTCCCGTGCCAGGCCAGGATCAGCTGACCAGCGCCCGTACCCGGTCCGGCAGCGTCATCGCCTTCTGCTTCGGAAAATCGACCCAGATCGTCGTCGCGCC
>JANOUM010000258.1:0-2602 GCA_031416855.1 Rhodoferax sp.
CCAGGCGTGCCGTCGCACGACCGATGCCGCTCGAACCACCGGTGATCAGGCATGCGGGTGTAGTCATGTGCGGCATCTCATGGTTGTGGGGGCCTGCGACCGAAAGTGCGACGGCCACCCACGACGGTTGGCCTCATCCCATCGCGCTGCCGCTCTGGGCATCGAACAGGTGCGCGCGCGCCGTATCCGGCCGCAGCCGAATCGTCGCTCCGGGATGAAACTCGTGGCGCTCGCGAAAGATACCGGTCACGTCGATGCCGGCGATCCTGGTGAATATCTGGGTGTCGGCACCGGTGGGTTCGACCACGATCACTTCGCAGGCAATGCCGCCCTCACCCTGCACCAGGTCGATGTGTTCGGGGCGGGTGCCGTACACCACCGCCTGACCTTCCTGGGCACCGGTACCGGATGGCATCGCCAGCGCTGCTCCACCCTCCAGCACCACGTGGCCACTGCGCACCACGCCAGGCAGAAAATTCATCGCCGGTGAACCGATGAAGCCGGCCACGAACTGGTTCGCCGGGTGGTCATAGAGCTCCAGCGGCGTGCCGATCTGCTCGACTAGGCCGTCGCGCATGACAACAATCTTGTCAGCCATGGTCATGGCCTCAATCTGGTCGTGTGTAACGTAAATAGACGTGGTTTTCAGGCGCTGGTGCAAGGCCTTTATCTCGGTGCGCATGGTCACGCGCAGCTTGGCGTCGAGATTGGACAGCGGCTCGTCGAACAGGAACACCTGCGGGTCACGGACGATGGTGCGTCCCATCGCGACGCGCTGGCGTTGACCGCCCGAGAGTTGCCGGGGCAGGCGGTCGAGCAATGCGCCAAGCCCCAGGATATCGGCCGCCCTGGCCACGCGTTGATCGATGCCCGCCTTGTCCATCTTGGACAGGGTGAGCGAGAACGCCATGTTGTCGCGCACCGTCATGTGGGGGTACAGCGCATAGTTCTGGAACACCATGGCAATGTCGCGCTCCTTGGGGGCCATGTCGTTGACCACCCTGGCTCCGATGGAGATACTGCCGTGCGAGATATTTTCCAGCCCGGCAATCATGCGCAGCAGGGTGGACTTGCCGCAGCCGGAAGGTCCCACCAGGACACAAAACTCGCCATCCGCAATCTCTACCGAAACACCCTTAATCACGTGAGTTTGGCCGAAGCGGAGGACGACGGACTTTCAGGATGATCGCTTGCGCTGCTCACGCGAAATCAACCATTCGGCTACCGCATAGTTGATGCCCCATCCCGCCGCCATGCAAAGTGCCCGGGCTGTTTCCCCTTGCACACTTGGAAACAAGAACCATGGAAGGTGGGTAAACACCTGTGTTCCAGCGCCAAGTCCGAGCGCATAGCCGCGCATCATCCAGGCTTGATGACTTCGGATGTCGCGCCTTCGGACGGCGGCAAATCCGAGGCACAGGAAAAGGGCCATCGCCGACCCCACCAGCAGCCGAGTGACATACACAAACGAACCATCAAATCTGGCGGGCGACTCGACTCCGGTGGGTAGGAACAGGGTCAACCACAGAGCCGAAAGTGCGGCGACAAGGCCGCAAGGGACCAGCATCCGCCCGCTCGCACGGTGCCACCCGAGGTGCCGGCGGCGCAAGCTGGGGGAGAACTGAAATGCGCCGAAGACGCAAAAGATCATCGAGCTGACAAGGTGCAGCACCACGGGCAACGGTGCCGCGAAGAACCGCGCGTTCTCTGGCGTGATTTCAGCCCCTATACCGATCTGAAGAATACGGATGGTACCGGCCGCAATCGGAACGACGCTGAGTGCCAGCAGCCCGGCAGGCATGAGCCAATCAGTTCTTACGGAGGTTCTCATGTTGGGGCCACTGTATCGAGTGCCAAATGGAAGTTGAACCATATTGGGCTCGACGGTCCAGTCTAGCCCACTGCGAACGCCGCATCGAAGCACCGACTTGATCGAGCCTGCGCGGCCCAATTGCAGTTGTCCGTCGTGGTACCCTTAGACTCGAGGGTAGATGCTCCCCACACTTTCCGCCGTCACGCGCGACCGACTGCGGCGATTCATGCGCATCATGCGCGTGGTCGCGGTCATCGGTGCAGGCGTCGGTGCAATCTACGCCGGCGCGATTGCCGGGCCGGGCGCTCGCGCGCTGCTCGTTTCCCTACTGATCTCCATACCAATTGGTGTCATCGACGCCCTGCTCATGGCTTCATGGATCGCCGGCATCGAGATCTTCCTGTTGCCTCGCGCTTCGATGCGATGGCTCGACGCGCTGCCGTTCGCTGCAGTGTTCATCCTTAAGACGCTTGTCTACGGCGCGATCGCAGGGGCGGTCCTCGCCGGCCAGCCGGGAGAGCACTTGTTGGGCGTCGTCACCGTCTATAACGCGCGCACCTTGCTGATTGCGGCGTGCCTCTCGCTCGTGGCGGTTGCCGTGGTCGTGATGATGTTCCAGGCCGCGGGCCTGGTCGGCTACCGCACGTTCATGGCGGTTCTGCTTGGGAAGTATCGCAGGCCCTACGCTGAGCGCCGCTTCTTCCTCTTCGTCGACGTGGTGGGCTCGACCGGGATCGCCGAGCGGCTCGATGCGCTGCAGGCACATCGCTTCCTCGCCGCGGTGTTTTC
>JANOUM010000259.1:0-7422 GCA_031416855.1 Rhodoferax sp.
CGCCGAGGAGTCCGTCGAAGGCATCACCGGTTATGCGATACCGATCCGCGACGGCTCGGGCGAAGTGGCTGCCGCCATCCATACCTCGGTCCTCAGCCAGCGCGCGACCAAGGCGCACGAGCGCAGAATGCTGGCGTCGGCGCGGGTGTGCGCCAACCAGGTGGAGCGCCATCTGGGCAAGCTCGACAGCGGGCACGCGGACAAGGACCATCAGACCGGTTGAGGGCACCCCGGTGCCGGGCCAGGTTGGATCTGCGGGCGGTTCACCTATGGTTCAAATGGACCCGTGAGCGTCGGGATGTCTACCTGGTCAAGGCCCGCGATTGCCTGATCCTTTTACGGATCGGAGCGGCATCGCGCCAGGCAACGTGCGCCAACACACAGACCAGGCATCCAGGCGCGTCTAGCCTCGGCTCCGCATTCGATTTGGATGCGTAGTTCGCAAGGCTCTTTCATGAAGTACGACCCAGCCGCCAATCCGCCGCGCAAGAAGCAGGTCTGGGCACTCAGCAACGCGCTCGTTCAGAGCGAAGAGGTCAAGAACATGGTCGTCGAAGCCGCCGATGATCTCGCTTTGGTCAACGCGGTCCTGCGGCAGGAGGTTGCAGGCCAGGGCACGGCGCCGGGTGTCGAGGAGGCGCTCGAACAGGCAGAGATCATCGAGGAGAAGGTTCATGTCGCAGCCGAAAAGCTGTCGGAAGTGAATCTGGCCTTGAAACAAGAGGTTCGCGAACGCCATGTGCTGGAGTTTCGGCTGGCTGCGGTCACGGAGCGAGCCGAAGCCATCCCGCATCGCCGGCTTCCATGACCAGTTGACCGGCCTTCCCAACCGCGCGTTGTTCAACGACCGGCTGGAACATGGCTTGGCTCAGGCAAGACGGCATGACCGGAGTCTGGTGGTCATGTTCATCGACCTGGACGATTTCAAGAACATCAACGACAGCCACGGCCACGAAGCTGGCGACGAGGTGTTGAAAACGATCGCGACGCGGCGCGTGGCCAATGCCCGCGACGGCGACACCGTCGGCCGTCACGGCGGTGACGAGTTCCTGTGCCTACACACCGAGGTCGAGCACGAGCACGAGCAGGACATCACCCTCATCGCGAAAAAAATCAGTGCCTCGATCCAGATGCCGTGCCATGTGACCGTCGATGGCGTCACGGCCAATCCCTGTATCGGCGCGAGTATCGGCGTTGCAGTGTTTCCCAAAATTCCCCACCCTGAGCGCGGTGTGACGATGGGTTGATTCCCGCCGGTTCGCCGCCGACAGGGGCAAGCGATGTCACACACAAACGAGCAGATTCCAGCGTCGATCGATGCCGGACCCGGACAGGTCTGGGTGCCAGCGGATTTCGCGTCGCTAGGCAGCCGCGCAGCGATCGACAAGACCTTGCAGCGCATGGTCGCGCGCGGCGACTTGCGCCGAATTGATCGGGGCATCTATGACCGGCCCGAGATCAATAGCCTGACCAACCGCCCCTCTACGCCGGACTACCGTGCCGTCGTCGATGCGCTGGCGCGCCGCGACCGAACACGCCTTCTTGTCGATGGCATGACGGCGGCGAACGATCTCGGCCTGACCGATGCCGTACTGGCACGCGTCACGATGTACTCCGACACGCGTCGCCGGTCCATCAGGCTCGACAAGCTGGTGATCGAATTCAAGCTAGCGGCCCCGAGCCGTCTCTACTGGGCGTGTCGACCGGCCATGCGGGTCGTCCAGGCCCTGCACTGGCTCAAGGATATGCTGCCGACAGACGGCGACAAAGTCAGCAAGACGTTGGCACGCGTCCTTCGCGATCCCAAGCATGGCGATGCGATCAGGAGCGATCTTGCGCAGGGCTTTGACCCCTCGCTCGCCCCCGTTCTCTCCCCAGCTCCGCCCAAGGCTACACGGCACAGGGGCGCCTCACAGCATCCAGCCGAGGAGTCCCGATGAACGATGTCTATAACGAAGTAATCTCGGCAAGCGACCGAGACCGCAACGCGCTGTTCGCTAAAGCCGCTGCACGGCTTGGCACTGCCGTACAAAACGTCGAGAAGGACTTCTGGGTCTGCTGGACGCTCGATGCCTTGTTCAACGGGATGGATGCCGGAGGGCCGCGCCTGCTCTTCAAAGGCGGCACGTCGCTCTCAAAGGCCTTCGGCCTCATACCGAGGTTCTCGGAAGACATCGACATCACGGTGTTCCGTGAAGACATCGGCCAGGCCGTCGAGCTTGCGACGCTTGACGTCCGGATTCGAAAGAAAAGGCTCTGTTCGTGAAGCGTATTGATGAGACGCGAACAGAGCCCTTTGGAAAGCGCTGAATTGACTGCGTCCGCAACGCGATATACAGTCGCTATATACTTTTCATAAGGAGATAGGCATGTCCATCGGCACTGTTTTCGTCAACAATCGCACCCAGGCCGTCCGCCTCCCGTTAGACGTGCGCCTGCCTGAGGGTGTCCACAAGGTAGAAATACGCGCCAGGGGCAACGAGCGCATCCTCGCACCCATCGGCCAAACTTGGGACAGCTTCTTCCTAGGCGGCCCCAATGTTAGCGACGACTTCCTGCCCGAGCGTGCCAACCAGCACCAGCCGGGGCGGGAAGCGCTCTGATGCTGCGCTACCTGCTGGACACCAACATCGTCATCTACGTGTTGAAGCGGCGACCCGTCGAGGTACTGTCTACCTTCAACTCCAACGCCAGCCGCATGGCAATCTCATCCATCACCCTGGCCGAACTCTTGCACGGCGCGGAGAAAAGTAGCCGCGTGAGCGAGAACCTGTCCGCCATCGAGGACTTTTGCAGTCGCCTGAAAGTTCTGCCTTACGGTGCCAAGGCCGCCCAGCACTACGGTGCCATCCGTGCCGCCCTGGAAAAACTCGGTCAGCCCATCGGGGTGAATGACCTTCACATTGCAGGTCACGCACGCAGCGAAGGCTTGGTGCTGGTGACGAACAACATGTCGGAGTTCGTGCGCGTGCCTGCGCTCGAAATGGAGAACTGGGCCCACCCGGGCGAGTAAGTCACGCACTTGGCCGTGCATCAGTCGCACAACAGCGCGTCCAGGCTGGGCGTGACCGCCACGGGCTATAACGGTCGAGTCAGCGAGGCGTTTGCCTGTCCAGACAGTCAACAACTACCACGTGCGGTTCAAGCCCTGGGTAAGCCGCCAGCTGCGGGACGTGTAAACCAAGCACCTGCCCAACAGGATCAGGAAGAAAACGCAGTTTCAAACCGACCGAAATCAGCTAATTTCGTGCCGGCGGTCACACTCCTGCGGTTGCACAGCAAATTTCTCGCTTCGGTTGCTGCATTTGTTGCGTATGTGGGCTACAGTGCATTTATGGCGCGAAGCGTCATGAGGCCCAGACATAGACCAATGGAAATACGGAGATCGGCATGGCAACTATTGAGCGCGAGAGGCTCCTGCCACCGGAGCTAACCCCCGAAGAAGCGGATGGCGTTCGTGCGGCCCAGCGGCTCATCATGGAGTCGCTCGATCGCTCGCGCGCAGCAAGCATCACCGTTGTTAGTGAGGACGGTTCGACGCCCTCAGTTTCAGTGCCGCCAGCAGTCCTACGCTTCATCGGCCAGACGCTAGGCATGATGGCGCGACGTCAACCCATCGTCCTGATGCCCCAGAAGCAGGAACTGTCGACAGTCGAAGTCGCGAACTTCTTGAATGTCTCCCGCCCCTTTGTCATCAAGCAGATTGAAGCTGGCCGCCTGAAGCATCGGAAGGTTGGCTCGCACCGGCGAGTCTTGTACGAGGACCTCTTGGAGTACGCACGTAACATGCGCGCCGAGCAAGAGGCCGCATTGGAGCGGATGGCAGACAATGCCCGCGAACTTGGCCTTGAGTATTAGGCAGCGTCATTGAGGGAAGACGTGAATGGCCGGTCATGCGCGATACACGGCGCTTCTTGATGCATGTGTCCTCTACCCGATTGCGATTTGCGATGCGCTCATGAGTGTGGCGGCGACCGGCATCTATGCTGCCAAATGGACCCAGCGCATTGACGAAGAGTGGACACGGAATCTAGAGGCGCAGCGCCAAAAGCCTCCGGGCACCTTTGATTTCCGGAGGGAGCAGATGCGGACTGCTTGCCGCGATTGGGAAGTTCTCGTCGAGGCATGGGCGCCTCTTGAATCTTGCATTGGCCTACCTGATCCGAATGACCGCCATGTCTTGGCCGCCGCCATCGCTGGACACGCGGATTGCATCATTACTGCCAACCTCAAGGACTTTCCTACAGCGATCCTGGGCCCGCTGGGGATCGAGGCTTTGCATCCGGACTCGTTTTTGGTTGCTCAACTGGACCTCGACGCGTTCAGAGTCCTGCCTGCCTTCAAGGGTATGCGGTCACGGTTGAAGGATCCTGCATACACGCCTGCCACCTTCGCCAACGCAATGGAACGCAACGGGCTCATTGAGACCGCGCAGTTCTTGCGCCAGGCACTTGAACTAATCTAGTTGATGTCTTGGCCGCACTACTCCGCAGCAGCACCCACCCGTTGTGAGAACGAGTTTGAAACAGGCCCGAACTCTGGAAGTCTGCAATGCGCGTTTGGCGAGGTCGTTCACGCCGCGCGATTCGATGGCCTTCAGCATTGCCACCAGTTCCGGGGCTTGCACCGCCGCCACCGGCCGCGCGCCGATATGCGGGAACACATTGGCCTCAAAGCGCCGCATCACCTGCCCGGCATGTTGCGCGCTGCGGGTCGGTTTCCAGTGTGCCCACCATGCGCGCGCCACCAACTCGAACGAATTTTCGGCCGCCGTCAGGCTGGCCGCCTTGTCGGCCTTGCGTTTCTCCATCGGGTCTATGCACGCGCCGACGGGTCGTTCATCCGTCAAGTGGTCTTTCCGATGGAGGGACCCAACGGCATCGGCCTCTCGCCCGACGGCGCACGCTGTACGTGTCCGAGTCGTCCGCTGCTGCTGGACCAGCAGCTCACCGACGAAGAACGCATGGTGCGCGACAGCGAAAGCCGCTACGCACAGGAGCGGTTGCAGCCTCGCATCCTCGAGGCATTTCGCAACGAGACGGCGGACCCATCTATCTTTCGCGAGATGGGTGGGCTGGGCCTGCTGGGCACCAGCTTTCCCGCCGAATACGACGGCGCTGGGTTCAACTACGTTTGCTAAGGGCTGGTTCCGCGCGAGATCGAGCGCGTGGACTCGGGCTAAGATGCGGCCCATGACACGTACCGTTGGCCATCAGGATCGAAGCGAGACCATCCTGGACCCCGCCGAGGCTTTGCGCCGCGGCGCTGCGCTGGACCGGCTGCTGCCCGCCCTGCTGCCGGCGCGGCCGCGCGGCGTGACGCGAGCGCCTCACCCGGTATTCAACCTGATCGACGACCAGCGTCAGTTGCAGGTGGCCCGACTGCTGAACCTCCCGACTGGGCGATGAGTCCGGACGCACTCCTGGACTTGCTGGGGCGCCTGGAGTCTGAGGGCGTCGAATACGTGCTCGTAGGTGGTCATGCGGTGCGACTCAACGGGTTCTCGCGCGCGACGGAAGACATCGACATTCTGCTGCCCTCGTCACTGGAGAACGGCCGCAAAATGATTCGGGCCCTGTCATTCCTCCAAGCGGCGAAAGATCTCGATCCAAACTGGTTTGCACCACCCGCTGATGCGCCGGAGAACATTCGTATTGCGGACGATCTGCTGATCGACATTCTGTTCGCGGCGAACGGGCAGACCTACCAGAGCCTGCAGGACCACGTCCGGACTCTCGTGGTGGACGGCGTCGCGATTCGCACTTTGGATATCGAAGGACTTCTGAAAACAAAGACGGACTACCGGGACAAAGATCGCCTCGACCGTGAAGTCCTGACTCGCCTGAAGGCGCAGTTGTAAACCGGTTTCAACCGTAATCGATGCGCGGATCGATATAGGCGTACAACACGTCCACCAGCAGGTTGATCAACACGAACACCACCAGGATGAAAAGGATGCAGCCGCTGGATCAGCGGGGTATTCGCGTGTGCTGATGGCCTGGATCAGCAAGCGGGCCAAGCCGGGGTAGGTGACCACCGATTCGGTGACCACGGCGCCACCGATGAAGTTGGCCACCATCAGGCCGACGATGGTCACGAAGGGGAGCAGCGCATTGCACATCACATGCCGGCCCACGACATCGCGCTCGCGCAGGCCTTTGGAACGCGCCGTGTGCACAGCTGCGACCTCCTCGTCAGTCATGTCGCGGTTGTCGGCCGCGACGCGGTCGGTCAGGGCTCGCGCCTCTTTGACCAGGGTGGACTTGCGAGATTGGAACTCGCGCAGTTGTTTGCTCATGAATGGTTCTCCAGAAAGTAAAAAACCACCCGGAGGTGGTTAGTTTGGGGTACGACCGTCGGGTCGTGTCAGCGATTGGCGTGGCCCAACGGGGCCTTGCCGGATTACGAAAAATCAACTCTCATTGGCGGCCACTTGAATTCGTGAACCCGCTTTAGACGAATAACCGTGCTTTTGCATTTGATCGTTCCCAACAGACAGGCCATTGTTGGCATCTCCATTTAGCATTGCGGCTTTTACCGAGGCTTTGAACAGATGACGACGCATTCAAAAATGTCAGACATCATGAAGGATTTGGCCATGATGTGTTTTCGCGAAACCAGAACTGTGCCATCCTCAGAAGCTGTGCATACCGCACTCTTATTGGCAAACGTAGCGTGGAACAGGGCCTTGGGTCGAGACGTACCAGACTACGAAGATCTGTTGATGGTCTTCACTCGCTCAGAGCCAAAGCTCTGGTCAGAGCTTCGATCAGGTAACACGGAGGCGCTCATCGAGACCATGCGTCAAGCCAAGCAGCAACTTTATCCACAGGATCGTCGAGTCGTTCTAATTTGCGGAATGCGCGAAAGTAATGTTCGCGTTGAGTGGTGCGATGAGAAAGACTATCCGGATGCCCCAGAACTCGCCAATAAACGCATCGCCGCACTGTCTGAACACTACGCGGTGCCGTTGCAGCATTCGAAGAAAGCCCAGAAAAGGTAGCTATTCAGTCAGGCCTCAGAAAATCCGGCTCTCAAGAAACAAAACTCCCTGAAGCGAATTTTCACGCCCCTTGCACCACTGGGGCGATCACGAAGCCCAGCGCTGTGGCTCGGCGTTTAAGAGCGACGATGCTGCGCGCAAGCTGCTGCTCTTCGTAGTGCTGCTGGCCCTTATCGACGAACTCTTCACCTCGCGTCAACATGAAGTACACCATGCGCGCCAGCTTGTGTGCCACCGCCGTGTTGGCACTGGGTTTGTCCATGCGAGCGCACAGTCGCCGGTAAAACGCGCCAAGTGCAGAGTCGCTATGCGACAAACTCATCGCCGCCATCTTGAGCGCTTGTCGGTGCCGGGGCGATACGCGGTGCCTGCGTGCGCGGCGATGGCACCAGGGCGGCGATGCGTTCGATCAGCGCAAG
>JANOUM010000260.1:0-10115 GCA_031416855.1 Rhodoferax sp.
TGGTGCCCAGGTAGCGGCGCAACTCGGCGCGCTGCAGGAAACGCACGGTGTCGGCCTTGCTGTCGTACTCGATGACTTCGGCCTCGCCTTCCAAATATTCGTCGGTGGTTCCGGGACGGGTATCGCGCTTCTGCCGGAAAATCGCCAGCTTGCCTGGCTCTGACTTCAGCACGCCGAACTGGTTGCCCGCCGTGTCCTGGCGCACCTCGAGCAGCGCCCCGCGCATGACGACGCTGCCCTTGGTGACCACCACCTTGCCGGTGAACACGCTGGTCTGCTTGCTGTCGTCGTAGCGCAGGCTGTCCGACTCGATGTTCATCGGCTTGCTGCGATCGGCTCTCTCGGCATGCGCGGCACCGGCAAGCAGGACGCATGCCAGCACACAGACCGTCGGGACTTGGATGGATTTCATAGAGGCACGAATCTTGCAGGACAACCCTGCCGTTTTATTGTAGCCGTGCCTTGCGGGCGGATTGCCGCGCGGGGCGGGCCGCTCCCGCCACGGGGGCGGCCGGACCGGTTCAGCCGGTTCGCCACAAGCCGGCCCACCCCACCCGTCAGCGGCCGGCGCGCACTTCGGCAATCAGGTGGTCGACCACCTGCAGCACCCGAGGCATGTTCTTCCCGAGGGTGCCGTCGGTGTAAAAGCGGCCGGCGACGCCCATCGCGGGGACACCCTCGACCTTGTAGACGTTTTGCAATTGCGTCGCCTTGCCGGCTTTGGTCGCCACCGCGAACGAGTTGTACTGCTCCAGGAACTTGGCCTTGTCGACACCCTGCTTGGCGACCCACTCGACGATGGTGTCAGCCTTGGACAACTGGAGCTTTTCGACGTGAATGGCGGCGAACACCTTGCCATGTAGCTTGTCCACCAAGTCCATCGCCTCGAGCGTGTAAAACAGCCGCTGCTGCGGCACGAACTCGTCCCGGAATCCGACCGGCACCCGACGCACCATGACGTCCTTGGGTGCGCGCTTGATCCAGGCTTCCAGTGTGGGTTCGAAAGCGTTGCAATGCGAACAGTTGTACCAGAAGAACTCCACTACCTCGACCTTTCCGGCCGGTGCCTCGACCGCGGCTTTGTTGTCCAGCACCAGGTAATCGGCGCCCGCCTCCGGTTTCACGGCCTGCGCCTGAGCGCCCTGGAAAACCCCCTGGCCGAGTGTGATGGCCGTGGCGGCAGTTGCGCAAAAGTCCCGACGTTTCATGCTTGTTTACTCCTGAAAATTGATATTCGACCCGCAGTCGGACAGCACCCGGCGGCAATAGTTCAGCCGCTCAGCGCTGCACCCGCACCATCACGGCCTCCATGCCCAGCGCCTCGAGCTTGTCCTTGGTCCTGTCCGCGTCGTCCCGCTTGTCCAGCGGCCCCACCCGCACGCGGAACACGGTGCGCCCGGACTGCTCGCGTTCGGAAACCTTCGCCTCCACGCCGGCCAGCGACAACTTGGCGCGCTGTGCTTCCGCATCCTCCGTCGTGCGGTAGGCGCCAACCTGCACAAAATAAGTAAACGGATCAGCCGTCGCCGCGGATGACCGCGCCTTGGCCAGATCGCCCAGCGGATCGGCCGATGCTGCGGGTTTGGGGTCGGCCTTGGGGTCGCTTGCCGGGGCGGCCGGGGCGGCCTTGGCGGGTGCAGGCCCGGCCTGGCCGATTGCCGGTGGCGCCGACGCAGCCACCGCGGGCTTGGCAGGATTCTTGCCATACAGTGGTGCGTTCGGGTCCCAGTCGCGGTTTTTCTTCGCCTCTGCAGCGTCCTGGTCGGCGGAGCGGCTCTGGCCCTTGTTGACAAACGGAACCGGAACCTTGGTGACGTACACCGCCACCGCCAGGGCGACGCCCAGGCCGATGACCAGGCCGATGACCACCCCGAGAAAGGTCCCGCCCCACTGCTGCTTCATGCCTGGCCCCCGTCTGATAGTTGCACCCATGGGTCGATTGTCATCGCACCGGCATCACATTTTCCGGGGCCCGTCGACGCCCAGCACGGTCAGGCCATTGCGCAGGACCTGGGCGGTTGCCGCCACCAGGGCAAGTCGCGCCAGCCGCACCGGCTCTTCGTCGACCAGGATGCGCTCGGCATCGTAGTAGCTGTGGTAGGAGGCGGCGAGTTCGCGCAGGTAAAAGGTCACGTCGTGGGGCGCAAAATCCTGCGCCGCAGCGGTCAGCATCTCGGGAAACTTCGCCAGCACCAGCATCAAGGCCATGGCGGGCGCGCTGTGCAGGGCATCCAGCGCCACTTGCGGAAGTGTCGCCACATCGCCGCCCCAAGCCGCGAGCACCGAACAGATCCGGGCATGCGCATATTGCACGTAATACACCGGGTTGTCGTTGTTCCTGGCCAGCGCCAGGTCTACATCGAACACGTACTCGGTGTCGGGCTTGCGGCTGAGCAGGAAGAACCGCACCGCGTCCTTGCTGGTCCACTCGATGAGGTCGCGCAGGGTGACATAGGAACCGGAGCGTTTGGAGATCTTCACCTCCACGCCGCCCCGCATCACCCGCACCATGGTGTGCAGCACGTAGTCGGGATAACCGGTCGGAATGCCGACCCCGGCGGCCTGCAAGCCGGCCCGCACCCGGGCAATCGTGCCGTGGTGGTCGGTCCCCTGGATGTTGACGACCCGGCTGAATCCGCGTTCCCATTTGGTGATGTGGTAGGCCACGTCCGGCACAAAATAGGTGTAGCTGCCATCACCCTTGCGCATCACCCGGTCCTTGTCGTCGCCATACTCGGTCGAGCGCAACCACACCGCCCCGTCCTGCTCATAGGTCTTGCCGGCGGTCTGCAGCAGGGCGACCGCTGCATCCACCCTGCCGCTGGTGTAGAGGCTGGACTCCAGGTAGTAGTTGTCGAACTTGACGGCAAAGGCTTGCAGATCAAGGTCCTGCTCATGGCGCAGGTAGGCCACGGCAAACTCGCGGATGCTGTCCAGATCATCGATGTCGCCGCTGGCCGTGGTGCTGCGGTCGTCCGCGCTGACAGTCTTGCCGGCCAGGAAATCGGTCGCGATGTCGGCGATGTAGTCGCCGTTGTAGGCGGCCTCGGGCCACCGGGCGTCGCCCGGCTTGATCCCCTGGGCGCGCAACTGCGTGCTGCGTGCCAGGGTGGCGATCTGAACCCCGGCATCGTTGTAATAGAACTCGCGGTACACCTCCCAGCCCTGGGTGGCATGGAGGTTGGAGATCGCATCGCCCAGTGCCGCCTGGCGCCCGTGCCCCACATGCAGGGGACCGGTCGGGTTGGCCGACACGAACTCCACCAGCAGGTGCTCGCCACGCGGCGGCTGGCGGCCAAAATCGGGGCCTGCCACCAGCACCTCGCGCACCACCTGCTGCTTGGCCGCCGGTGTCAGCCGGATGTTGAGGAAGCCGGGACCCGCAATGTCGATGTCCGACACCGATTGCCGGTACGCCGGTTGCGCCAGCAGCAGGCCGCGCAGCCGCTCGGCGACCAGGCGCGGGTTGAGTTGGAGCGGCTTGGACAACTGCATCGCGGCGGTCGAAGCGAAATCGCCATGGGCTGCGACTTTGGGCGACTCGAACACGGCGCGCACCGCGGTGTCCGGCGCCAGTTCGCGCAGCGCGGCGACCAGCCCTGCCTGCAGTTCCTGTTTGATCTTGAGCATAAGTTCCGATTCTAGGAGCCTGTCGGACTTGGGAAGCGCCGGCCGCAAATCGACCGCTGGGGCCGATAGTCGCTTTCGGCGTCACAAGTCCGACAGGCTCCCAGGCGGCCCGGTTCGAGGCCCCGCAGTGTCGGCGGGGCGACAGGTGGCACCGACTAAACTGGCGTTGCGGTTGGTCGGTTGGTCGGTTGGTAATTGGCTGGCCGGATAGGGTTGGTTGTCAGCCGCAAGCCCGGTTAACACGTTGCACATGTGGATCCACCACCGGATTCGCGCATTGCCCCGTCAACTAAATGGAGTCACCATGAAAAATTTGCTCTCCCTCGCCACCATCGCCTTGGCGCTGTCCTTCGGCACCGCCCATGCACAAGACAAACCAGCCACGGCGCAACAGGGCAAGATGGCCGTGTGCAACAAGGACGCCGGCGACAAAAAGGGCGACGAGCGCAAGGCGTTCATGAAGTCCTGCCTCAGTGCCAAGAAGGAAACCCAGCAAAGCAAGATGGGCACCTGCAACAAGGGCGCCGGCGACAAGAAGGGTGACGAGCGCAAGAAATTCATGAGCGAGTGCCTGAAGTCAAAGACCTGACGACCGTCGACGGGGCCGGCAGGTCCGATCAGGCCTGCCAGTACCCGGCCCTGCCGTAGTGGTGTTTGAGGAAGTCGATCCACAACCGCACTCTGAGCGGCAGGTGCTTGCGCTGCGACAACACGGCGTAGATGCCGTTGGGCGGTGCCGCATACGCGTCCAGCAGCGCCACCAGCCGACCGGCGCTCACCTCGGCCTCGACCTCCCAGCTGCTGCGCCACGCGATGCCGTAACCGGCCATGCACCAGTCGTGCAACACCTGGCCGTCGGAGCAGTCGAGCGGCCCGCCCGGCTTGAGGTGGATCACCTCGAAAGCCTCGGTGCCAGCGCTGGCCGGCTCACCGGGGTCAACGCCCCGCGACACCGATACCCGGAACGCCCAGCCCCGGGTTTGCGAGGCGTCGCTGGACAGGGCGAGGCAGTCGAAACGCGCCAGGTCCTGTGGATGCGCCGGCGTACCGTGTTGCTGCAGATAACGCGGCGTCGCCACGCACAGGCGGCGGTTGTCGGCGAGGCGCACACTGACCAGCGACGAGTCAGGAAGGTCGCCGACGCGCACCGCGCAATCGAAGGCCTCGGCGGCGATGTCCACCACCCGGTCGCTGAGGTTGAGCGAAATCGTCACTTCCGGATGCAGTTCGCGAAACTTCGGCACCAACGGCGCGACATGGCGACGGCCGAATCCGCCCGGTGCGGTAATACGCAAGTGGCCACTGGCTTTCACGCCACCGGCTGACACGCTGGCCTCGGCGTTGGCCACATCGGCCAGCACCCGCTGGCAGTCTTCCAGGAATGCACTGCCTTCGTGGGTCAGGGTGATACGCCGTGTGGTGCGGATCATCAGCTTGACCCCGAGGCGCGCCTCCAGTGCATCGAGGCGCCGGCCCATGATGGCGGGGGCCACACCCTCTGCGCCAGCCGCCGCGGTCAGGGTGCCACGGGAAGCGACCGATACAAAGGATTGCAGCTGTTTGAACTTGTCCATGCGGCAGATTAGCCGCTGAATAGTCAAAAATCAACGCCTCATTGGTCCGATTGCATTATTTTTTCTATCTGATCGGGTGCATATCCCAGGGATGCAAGCAGTTCGCGATTGTGTTCGCCCAGGCCGGGTGCCGAATGCCTGACTGGCAGGCGTGCGCCATCGAGCAGCAAAGGCAACAGCACCGTGCTGCTCAGGCGTCCATCGGGCAAGGTGATCGGCGCCAGCCCGCCGGTCGCCAGCAGATGTGGGTCGTGCAACAGATCCTCGGGGCGAGTTATCGGCGCAAATGGCAGCCCGTTGCGCTCGAACAGCACGGCCAGCTCGGCCGCGCTGTGACTCGCGAGGCGCTCCCGTAGCAGGGGCATCATCCAGTCGCGGGCGCGCACCCGGTCGTTGTTGCTGCCCAGGCGCGTATCGGCCTTGAGGTCGACAAAACAGAAGGCATCACAAAAGATCGCCCAGGCGCTGTCGCTCACCACGGCCAGGAAGATCTGCTCGCCGCCCCGGACCCGGAACACGTCATACACCGCCCAGGCAGAGATGCGGGCCGGCATCGGCGCCGCCGGCTCGCCGGTCACGGCAAACTGCATGATGTGTTGCGCCACCAGGAGCACGTTGTTCTCGTACAGGGCGCTCTGCACCTCCTGCCCCAGGCCGGTCTTGTCGCGTTGGGCCAGCGCCGCCATGGCACCGATGGCACCAAACATGCCGCCCATGATGTCATTGACACTGGTGCCCGCACGCAGGGGGTCGCCCGGACGCCCGGTCATGTAGGCCAGGCCGCCCATCATCTGCACCACCTCGTCAAGCGCGGTGCGGTGTTCATATGGCCCCGGCAGGAAACCCTTGTGGCTGACGTAGATCAGGCGCGGATTGAGCGCCTTCAGGCTCGCATAGTCCAGGCCAAGCTTGTGCATGGTGCCGGGCTTGAAGTTCTCGCTCACGATGTCGGCGGTGGCGATCAGGCGCAACACGGCCTGTTTGCCATCGGGCGTCTGCAGGTCGAGCGCCAGGCTCTTCTTGTTGCGGTTGAACAGGGGGAAAAAGCCCGCTCCCGAGCCGATTAGCTGGCGTGTTGCGTCGCCGGCATGGCCATGGCCCACGGGCTCCACCTTGATCACCTCGGCACCGAGATCGGCCAACACCATGCCGCAGGCCGGCCCCATGACCATGTGCGTGAATTCGACGACACGAATGCCGGCCAAGGGCAACTGGCGCAGTCTGTCAGACATGCGACCCCACTGCGCCGAGCAAAACCGTCGCCATCCGGCTGCACTCCGCGCACATCCCGATTGTCGGCCCGGGCACGGCGCGCTTCAGGCCAGTTCCAGATCGACGTTGCCGGCGTTGCCGGCGGCCATGATCTGGTGGATGGCACGCTCGACGATCGGCTGCTGGTCCAGCACCCGCAGGCGCCCTTCCCGCAGCAGCCGCGCCACCTCACGCTCCGAGCGTACGAAGGCTTCGAACCCCTCGCGGTTGGTGAACAGGAGGCGCGTGCGTTGCGGGCTGACCCAGCCCAGCCGGTAACGCCGCGTGGGTGTCTGGTCGTCCTCGAAATCGAACCACAGGCCGCGCACGAAACCTTGCGCCTGCAGATCGTGGGCATCCAGTTCAAGAATTTCGGTCCGCCGCGCACGCCGCGCCTCCAGGGCCTTCACGGCCATGCGGCTGGCCGGTGTTTCGAGTGGTGCCGATCCCGAATCCAGGTCCATGATCTGGGAGCGTGACGAGCGGATGGCCTTCATGTGTGCGTCGATCAGCTGGCGGGTGAATTCCGACCGGTCGCCGCCGCCCCAGCCAATGCCGTCGAGGCCGACGTTGATGCGGCGCACCAGTTCGGGCAGCAAGGCGACCAGCCGGGCGCGCTCGCCAGCATCGGTCTTGGCGTGCGTCGACCAGATCATCTGGTCCATCGTCTCCAGGGCCGTTTCCCACCCGCCTGGCAACGACTGCCGCTTGCTCCAGGCATGGGCCATCACCTCGCGCCACTGCGTGGTGAGGAAGGGCAGCAGAAACGGGCGCAACGGCGCATCGTCGTTTGCGGCGCTGATGCACTGGTGCACCACCTCGTCGGCATGCACCAGCGCAGCATCGTGCGCTTCCGAGGAGTCCTGCTGCTGGGCCACTGGTTCGATCTGCGCCCGTGCCAACTGCTCGAGATCGCCCACGAAGCCCTCGAATTCCGCCAGCAGGGTGCGAAACAGGGCCAGGTCGTTGTCGAAACCTTCGAGGACCTGCAGCACGGTGGCATGGATCCGGGCATACAGGGGATCGGATTCACCCTTTTCGGGGTTCCAACCCACGGCAGCAGCGGCCAGCGCGTCGACCAGCTTGCGGGCCGGGTGTTCACCCGAAAGAAAAAAATCCCGGTCGATCATCGCCGCCTTGAGCACGGGGATCTGGAGCCGCCCGATGACATATTTGAGCTGGATCGGAATCGCCGGTTCGGCGAAAACGAAATCGAACACTTCGGCCAGGGCGTCTATCGTGCCGCGGTCGAGTTCCGGCGCGCGCTTGACCTCGTCGCGCTCGCGCATCTGGCGCAACAGGTTGTGCTGGCGCAGGTCGTCGCCATCGACCCAGACCGTGGCCGGCGTGACGCCAGTATCGGCCTGCAAATCCCCCAGGAAACCCATCAGATCCGGGTCGACCGGGACATGGGTGCCGCCGCCCGCATCGCCGCCTCCCGGTGCGTCCGGCGCGCCCGACGCTGCCCCGACGCCGACCGCTGCACCGGACCCCGCCCCGGCACGCCCAAAACCGAGTTTTTGCAGGAAATCCCGGGCCCGCTGCACCATGGTTCTCGGGGCGCCGGAATCTTGGCCAGGGGCCTGGGTCACGGCCTGGGACGACGCGAAACCGGAGCCCGGGCTGCCGTATGCGGATGTGTCGAAGCCGGGTGTCGCGCTGGCGCCGCTATCGCGCCCATCCTGCGCCGGCGCATGGGCCGTCTCGGCGCCAGCGGAGCGTTTGATGCGATGCACCGGCCTGGCAGTAAAGCCGGCCCGCACCAGCGTCTCGGTCAGTGCCGCGTACAGCGGCGCCCAGTCGATGCCATGGCGCGGGTCCAGCACCGACAGGAAATCCTCCACCGCCAGCGGATCGAATTCGCTCGCATGCCAGGTCAGCGAAACGGCGCGGATCAGCGTGGCTGGCCGAAACGGGTTGTCGGACAAGGAGAAATTGTCCTGCCGCAGCAGCGCACCCATCGATTGCGTCAGCGGCTTGAGCGCCACCTCGTAACTGGCGTTGAACTGCTGCGACACGCGGTCCACCAGCAAATGCCGTTCGATCTCGTCTACATCCAGCAGCGCCAGGCTCAAGGGACCGGTTGACTGGCCCGAGATGTCGACCGGCCGCAACACACTCAGGGCCCCTGGCATCACCGCCTCAAGCTCGTCCTCGATGGCTTCGCGCAACGCGCTCTGGAACACCCGGTTGAAGGTGTCGGCCTGCTTGTCCAGCAACACCGCGGCGGTGCGCAGGTTCTGCGCCTGGGTGGAGTGTGGCCGGGCATCGACGAGGTCGAACAGGTAGGCACGCAGGGTCTTGAGGTGCGCGTCCTGGCGCTCGGCGAAGAAGGCCTGCGTCCGGGCGATCAGCGTCTGGACGTGGCGCAGAGCCAGGTCGCGCGCTGCGGGATCTGTCAGTGTGGATGGACTGCCGGGGTTCACTCTATTGCCT
Organism: Rhodoferax sp.; assembly: GCA_031416855.1. Classification (GTDB taxonomy): domain Bacteria; phylum Pseudomonadota; class Gammaproteobacteria; order Burkholderiales; family Burkholderiaceae_C; genus CAISIP01. Next base: position 8,892 of record JANOUM010000260.1, read on the forward strand.
AGCCACTTGGAAATACATGCCTGTCGCCTGCGGCGCCAGCTGCTTTGGTTGTAACCGATCCTGTCGGCCTGCCTGCGGGCGGCGGCCCCATGGACTGTGCACTAATTGGGTGAAAACCGACACATTTCACCTGCCGCACACTCTATTTTGCCTGTGCCTGCCCGGCTCGGGCCACCAGGTAACCGGGCCGTGACAGCGGCCGCGCGACATGCCAGTCACGCGGGCACTCGCGCCGGGCTGCGCCACCGCGCAACGGCCCCCACAACCGGATTAGCCGCCATATTGTCATCAATCTTGCGACCCAAAGCACATCAATATCCTTGAAAGGATCGAATAAAGTCCGTTCATGGAAAAACCCCGCGCGGTCCTGTTCGATGCCTACGGCACCTTGTTCGATGTGTATAGCGTCGGCCTGCTGGCGGAACAACTGTTCCCGGGACATGGCCAGGCACTGAGCGTCTTGTGGCGCGACAAACAGATCGAATACACGCGCCTGGTCACCACCAGCAACCACGGGGCGCACTACCAGCCGTTCTGGCACCTGACGCGCGCGGCGCTGGTCTACGCGATCAAGCGGCTGGTCCATCCGCAAACCGCACCCGGAGGCATACCGCCGTTCGACGCCCAGGTGGAGCGCCTGATGAACCAGTACCGCAGCCTGAGCGCCTTCCCCGAGAACCGCGAGGTGCTGCGCGAACTCAAGAGCCGCGGCATTCCCACCGGCATCCTGAGCAACGGAGATCCGGCGATGCTGCAACTGGCCATCAAGTCGGCCGGGCTCGATGGCCTGCTCGACCACGTGCTGAGCGTCGACACCATCCGCAAATACAAGACTGCGCCCGAGGCCTATGCGCTGGGCGAACAGGCCACCGGCCTGCCGGCGCGCCAGATCGCCTTCGTGAGCTGCAACGCCTGGGACGCACTGGCCGCCACCTGGTACGGCTACCAGACCCTGTGGGTCAACCGCTACCAGCTGCCGTTTGAAGAACTCGGCACCACGCCCACCCGCAGCGGCGACAACCTGCGCGACGTTCTCGCATTCTTTTCTTGAGTATTGACCAGGAGTCCTCCATGACCGAACGCACCACCATCCACCACCTGCAGGTCGCCACCGAACTGCAGCAGTTCATCGACACGCAAGTGTTGCCCGGCACCGGCGTAGACAGCGCGACCTTCTGGAAGGGCTTCGACGCCATCGTGGCCGACCTGGCGCCGAAGAACATC
>JANOUM010000261.1:0-7460 GCA_031416855.1 Rhodoferax sp.
TGGATAGAGATCTCGCCGGTGCGGGTCCGGAACATGTAGCCATGGACTCCGAAGATGTCGCCGAGGTCCCAGTGCTTGAAGTGCTCGTACGCATCGGCACCGATAACCTCGCCCTTGATGTAGATCTGGATCCGGCCGGTGCTGTCCTGCAGCGTTGCGAAACTGGCCTTGCCCATCACGCGCTTGAGCATCATGCGGCCGGCCACACATACCTCATGCGCCTGCGCCGCCAGTTCCTCCGTGCTGTGGGCCGCGTGCAGGGCCAGCAGGGGCTCGGCGTGGTCGGTGGGTTTGAAGTCGTTGGGAAATGCGATGCCGTCCCCGCCGGCCTGCCGATCCCGCAGCGCCTTGAGCTTGTCGCGCCGCTCTGCGATCAACTGGTTTTCGTCGGTGAGGGGTGCAGGCGCTGGGTGATCGGACATGGGGGGCTCGAAGTTCGGGGGGTGTCGGTCGGCGGCGACCTGTAACCCTCTATTATCGCCAGTGCCGCTTTCTACATTTAGCCATGCTCAACCACATCATCACCCTGCTGCTGCAGGTCATCGTCGGACTGGTCGCGGGCACCTGCCTGCTGCGGATGTATCTGCAACACCAGCGGATCGCCTTCTCGGCCCGCTCGGGCAACCCCTTGGGCCCTTTCATCTTTGCATTGACCGACTGGCTGGTCCTGCCCTTGCGGCGCATCGCGCGCCCGGTCGGCCGCTGGGACAGCGCCAGCCTCCTGGCCGCCTATCTGCTGGAACTGTTTCTTTTCGGGCTACTGTGGCTTCTGGGTGGCGCGCATGGCAGCGCGGCCTGGCTGCTGCCGGCAGCCTTGCTGGGGCTGGCGCGGCTGGCTCTGTCGTGTGCCAGTGGCCTGGTGATCGTATACGCCGTGTTGTCCTGGGTGCAACAGGGCCAGTCGCCGTTGGCTGGACTGGTATCGCGGCTGGTCGAACCCTGGCTGGTGCCTATCAGGCGTGTGCTTCCCCTGCTCGGCGGTATCGACCTGTCGCCCCTGGCGCTGTTATTGATGCTGCAGGTATTCGGGATCGTGCTCGATCACGTGCCTTCGACCTTGTCGGGCTGAAAGGCCGAGAGTCTTTCTACCGCGCGTGCCAATCTGGTGCTTGCGGTGCTGGCGCCGACATCACAAGCGCGTCGCGCATTTATGCGCCTCGCCGTAACTTCCGTGTCACCGCATCGGTGTACGGTTCCGCTCCTCGACCCCACCTTGGCCCGCTCGCTACAAAATCTTCTCAGCCTCTGAGACGACGATCAGGCGACGACGGCGTCCGCAGGTTGGCGCAACAACATGGCCAGTGCGCTGGCCACCAGCTTGCGCAACTCGCGCCGGTCGCTGACCATGTCGACCGCGCCTTTTTCCTGCAGAAACTCGGCGCGCTGAAATCCGGCTGGCAAGGTGACGCGCAGGGTGGATTCGATCACGCGCGGGCCGGCAAAGCAGATCAGCGCCTTGGGCTCGGCGATCACGATGTCGCCCATGAAGGCAAAACTCGCACTCACGCCGCCCGTGGTCGGATCGGTCAGGATGCTGATGAACGGAAGGCCCTTCTTGGCCAGCCGGGTCAGGGAGGCGTTGGTCTTGGCCATCTGCATCAGACTGAGCAGACCCTCCTGCATGCGGGCACCGCCGGTGGCGGTGAAGCAGATGAACGGTAATTTTTGTTCGATGGCGGTCTCGACGCCACGCACAAAGCGCTCACCCACTACCGACCCCATGCTGCCGCCCATGAAGTCGAACTCGAAACACGCAACCACCACGCTGATGTTGTGGACCGAGCCGCCCATCACCACCAGCGCGTCGGTCTCGCCGGTGCTGTCCATCGCCTCCTTGAGCCGCTCGGGGTACTTGCGGCTGTCCTTGAACTTGAGTGCGTCGATCGGCAGCACCTCCTGGCCGATTTCGAACCGCCCTTCGTTATCCAGGAACACGTCAAGACGGGCACGTGCGCTGATGCGATGGTGGTGGCTGCAGGTCGGGCAGACATTCTGGTTTTGCTCCAGGTCGGTCTTGTACAGCACGGTTTCGCAACTGGGACACTTGACCCACAGCCCCTGGGGGATGGTGCGCCTGCCAGCCGGGTCGGTGTGCTGGATCTTGGGAGGCAAGAGCTTTTCGAGCCAACTCATGGGGTTACTCCTGGTGTGGTGGTCGTGCGTTGTGCGGATTGCCGATCGAGCGCTGTGCGAATCCCGTGGAGGAATTCTGCCGCCACAGGAACGACCTGTTCCCGCGCCTGCGTGTCGATCAACTGGATGATTCTGCTCCCGATGACCACGGCATCCGCGACCTTGGCGATGGCGCACGCCGACGCGGCGTCCCGGATCCCAAAACCCACGCCCACCGGAACATGCACATGCTGGCGTATGCGCGGCAGCATGGACTCGACCGCGGTGATGTCGAGGGTGCCGGCTCCGGTTACGCCCTTGAGGGAGACGTAGTAGACATAACCCGATGCGACCTGGGCGACTTGTTGCATGCGCCGCTCGGTACTGGTGGGTGCCAGCAGGAAGATCAGGTCCATGCCATGTTTGCGAAGCTCGGCCGCAATGGCTGTGCATTCCTCCGGCGGGTAGTCCACCACCAGGAGACCGTCGACCCCGGCCTGCGCCGCCGCCCGGACGAAGGCGCTGCCCGGGGTGGTTGTCTGGTGGCGCTGGTCGTAGCGTTCGATCGGATTGGCGTACCCCATCAGGACCACCGGCGTGGACCGGTCCTGCTGGCGAAAACTGCGCACCATGTCCAGCACCTGGACCAGGCCCACACCGGCCGCAAGCGCCTTGTCGCCGGCTTTCTGGATCACGGGGCCGTCGGCACTGGGGTCGGAAAACGGAACCCCCAGCTCGAGGATGTCGGCACCGGCCGCGACCATGCCGTGCATCAGCGCGGGGGTTATGTCGGCAAACGGAAAGCCAGCGGTGACGTAGGGAATGAGCGCCGTCCTCCCCTGGGCCCTGAGTGCTGCCAACGTGGCGGCAATGCGGCTCATACGCGTGCCCCCTTGGCTGGCGGCGACATCACCATGGCCCCGCCCTTGACCGCCTGGCCCTGGCAGCTGGGCCGGCAATGGAAGTCAGTGTTGCCCAGGTCCGCGACAGTGCCGATATCCTTGTCGCCGCGCCCGGACAGGTTCACCAGGATCGATTGGTCGGGACGCATGTCGCGCGCCATCTGCATGGCGTAAGCCACCGCATGGCTGGATTCAAGCGCCGGGATGATGCCTTCAGTGCGGCACAGGTAGTGGAACGCCGCCAGCGCCTGCGTGTCGGTGATGCCAACGTACTCCGCCCGCCCGATGTCCTTCAGGAAGGCATGTTCCGGGCCGACACCCGGGTAGTCCAGGCCGGCGCTGATGCTATGGGTCTCGGTCACCTGGCCGTCGTCGTTTTGCAGGATGTACGTGCGGTTTCCGTGCAGCACGCCCGGGCTTCCACGCTGCAAAGAGGCCGAGTGCTTGCCGCTGTCGAGCCCTTCTCCGGCCGCCTCGACACCGATCAGCCGGGTGCTCGCATGGCCAATGTAGGGATAGAAGATTCCCATGGCATTGCTGCCACCGCCCACGCAGGCCATGACCACGTCGGGTTGCGCGCTGTGACAGCCCTGCGCTGCGAGCATTTCGGGCATCTGCACGACGCACTCCGTGCCGATGACACTCTGGAAGTCACGCACCATCATCGGGTAGGGATGGGGGCCGGCGACGGTGCCGATGATGTAGAAGGTGTTGTCCACATTGGCCACCCAGTCGCGCATCGCCTCGTTGAGGGCGTCCTTGAGCGTCTTGCTGCCGCTGTCCACCGGGACCACGGTTGCGCCCAGCAGCTTCATGCGGTACACGTTGGGGCTCTGCCGCTTCACGTCCTCGCTGCCCATGTAGACCACGCACTCGAGCCCATAACGCGCGCAGATGGTGGCGGTGGCCACGCCGTGCTGGCCGGCGCCAGTTTCCGCGATGACACGCGGTTTGCCCATGCGCCGGGCCAGCATGGCCTGCCCGATAGTGTTGTTGATCTTGTGGGCCCCAGTGTGGTTGAGGTCCTCGCGTTTCAGAAAGATCTGCGCGCCTCCCTGTTCACGGCTCATCCGGGCGGCATGGTAGATCGGTGAGGGGCGCCCGACAAAATGTGCAAGTTCGTATTCGAACTCGGCGATGAACGCAGGATCGTTGCGGTATCTGGCGTAGGCGTCCTGGAGCTCGAGGATCGCGTGGGTCAGCGTTTCGCTGATGAAGCTTCCGCCGTAGATTCCGAAGTGGCCAGAGGCATCAGGCTGCTGGTAGGTGGTCATGATGGCCTTTTGCAAGCTGCTCGTCAGCCGCACGGACGGCGGCGACGAATTGGTGGATCTTGTCGGCATCCTTGATGCCCTTGGACATCTCGACGCCGGTACTGACATCGACAGCCAGCGATTTACAACGCGGCCGGACTTGCAAGATGCCATCGGTCACGTTTGCAGGCGTGAGCCCACCACCTAAGACGAGGTGACAGTTGACGCTTGGAGGAAGCAGTGACCAATTGAATGTGCGGCCCCCACCGCCATAACCGTCGACGTGCGCATCGAGCAATATGGCCTGGGCACCTGTGTAGGTTTCGGCGTATTTTACGAGATCGAATTGCGCCGCCAGATCACCCAGCGGTATCCTGGCTGCGCGCAGGTAGGCCCGCGCTCCCCCAAGGGTTGCATCCAGGCAGTCCTGGGGCGATTCGTCCCCATGGAACTGCACCGTCGCCTGCGCCAACCGGGCGCAGGCGGTCTGGACAGTGGAGGGCGCCTCATTCACGAACAGCAGTACCGGGCACACGAAAGGCGGCAGGCGCCGCGCCAGTTCGACGGCGCGGTCGATCGACACATGCCGCGGACTCCCGGCATAGAGTACGAAGCCAACCGCGTCGGCCCCTGCGGCAACTGCAGCATCGACATCGCATTCACGGGTCATGCCGCAGATCTTGATTCTGGTGCGCGTACGATTCAGCAGTCGGGCATTACTCATGGCAGAGCATCATAAGCGTCGGTGCGCTCGGGCAGTCCCCAATCGGCTGCGTAGCGCGGGCCGAGAAAATAAAGGCCGTCGGGAGGGAAGGTGGGAGCGGCGACAACGCGGGAACGCGCTGCGAGGACATCGCCCATCCACCCGGGTGGGTGCTTGCCTTGGCCGACATTGATCAGGCAACCCATGATGTTTCGCACCATATGGTGCAGGAATGCGCTGGCCTCGAATTCAAACCGCCAATAGGCGCCGCGCCTGGAAATGTCAATGCGATGCAGATTCTTAATGGCTGAAAGAGCCTGGCAGGCGGCGGCCCGAAAGGAACTGAAGTCATGTTCACCCACCAGGTGCGTGCATGATTCCTCCATGGCCCCTTGGTCCAGCGGGTGCGTCACCCACCCGACTCGGCCATGGTCGATCGATGGACGAACGGCGGATTCAACCAGCACATAGGTGTAGCGACGCGAGCGGGCGGCCGCACGGCAATGGAAATGGATGGGCACCTCGGCCGCCCATTGCACACCGATGTCACGTGGCAGTAGAGCGTTGGTACCGCGGACCCAAGACACCTGCCGGCGTTGCGCCGTGGTGTCGAAGTGCACCACCTGCATCAAGGCGTGTACACCGGCATCCGTTCGTCCGGCACAGACCGTGCTGATTCTCTCTGCGGCAAGGCTTCCCAACGCGGACTCAAGGTGGTCCTGGACTGTCTGCCGGGAGGCTTGGCTCTGCCAGCCCTGGTAGGCACCGCCGTGGTAGCTGACGCCAAGCGCGAGCCTCATGCGCCGCCCCCGGCAACCAACGGCAACGCGTCAACCCAGGCTGCTGAGAGCGCGCCGGGCCTTCGCTTGCAGGTCTCCGGATGCCTCGGCAATGACCTCTTCGATCAGCGCCCGGGCGCCATCGTCGTCGCCAATCGAGACAAACTCCTCGGCCAGCGCGAGTTTCGTGGCCAACGGATCTTCCGGTTCGGCGGCCAGCTGGGGCGCCGGCGCCTCCTTGAGGGGATCCAGTTCCAGCGAAAGGGTTCCCAGGTCGAACTCCAGCATGCCGGAGTCGGGCGCGTCAGGCCGGTTCAGCGGGGCCTGGCTGGCAGTCAGGGTATCGAGCGTGGTGGCACCGAAATTCAGGTCCGGCAAAGGCGCGTCCACCGAATTGAACGGCGCCATCGCTGACGTGGTGGCTTGCAGCGGGACGGGGTTGGTCGACCCGAAGCTGACTTCTGCCTGTTGTCGGAACTCGTCCGTCTCACTGGCTGACAAGGCCACGGTGTCATTGGCACGATCGAGGCCCGGCAAGTCCACCTCGACCGGTAGCGGGCCGGTGGTGCCGCCGTCGCGCGCTGGCAAGGCTTCGGTGGCCATGCCGAATTCCACGTCCAGCGGTGCCGGCGCGGAGGGGACTGCGTGCAGCGCCACGGTCGGCTCGATCTGGGTGGGCCTGGCTTCGATAATCGCGCTGGGTGCCGCGTCGTCGAGCGAGAAATCGAGGTCCAGATCCAGATCCAGATCGATCGTAGCCGGGGCAACGGGCATGCCGACCGGGACGGTGATTTTCTGCGTGGCCGCACTGGCCGACGCCAGGCTCGGAAAATCGCGTGGAACTGCCGTTGGAGCCTGGCTCTGGGCCGAGGGCCGGCCGCCAGGCTGGTACAAAGGATTGGTGGGGTCGATCAACAGGCCTTGTTCGCAGATCTTGGCCCACTCCGGGGTCTGTGCGCCAGCCAGCTTGTAGGCCTCGTTGGCCATATTCTCGAACGCCATGGTGTCGCGGCGCTTGGCGTAGATGTCGAGCAGCTTCTGGTGCACTGCAATACGACCGACATGGGTGCGCAACGCTTCCTTGAGGATTTCCTCGGCCTGCAGATCGCGGCCGTAGGCCAGGTAGACGTCCGCTTCCGCAACCGGATCAACATCGTCCGCCGCATCGAGTTGGCTTGGGGAATAGACCATGGACGAACCGGTCGCCGCACCGTCGTGCGTATCGACCCGCTGCCCGCCGCTGGCGCCGAAGAAGGAATCCGGCTGCAGGCGGCTTTCGAGGAAGGCACTGTCGACTTCGGCCGTCTTCTTGCGCTGGCGTGAGCGGTAAATACCCAGCCCCGCCATTAATGCCACCAGAGCAGCCGCCCCGACGCCATACAGGGGGTTCTCGAGCAGGCGGTCCAGCAAACCCGGCTCGTCCGCAGGTTTTGCAATCGGTTTCGGTGTCGGCGTCGGCGTCGGCTTGGGCGGAGCGCTGGCGGCGACAGCGACCGGCGGTGCGACGGTTGGCTGCGACACAGCCACGGTTGGGGGCGCTGCGGCTGGAGCGCTGGGCGCTGGCGCTGGAACAGCCACCGCCACCGCCACAGAAGCGGGGGCCGGTACTGCCACGGCAGGCGGTTTGGGCGCAGCTGCCGACGCAGCGGTGGACCCTGCCGCTATCGCGTTCAGGTCTTTGATGTTCTTCGCCAGTTCGGCGGTACGTTTG
>JANOUM010000262.1:0-6098 GCA_031416855.1 Rhodoferax sp.
GTTGCCCGAAGGCAAGGAGATGGTGATGCCTGGTGACAACGTGTCGATCACGGTCAAGCTGATCAACCCGATTGCGATGGAAGAGGGCCTGCGCTTCGCGATCCGCGAAGGCGGCAAGACCGTCGGCGCCGGTGTGGTTGCAAAAATCATTGCGTAGTTGGTTGCTGTCCGAAATCAGCGCGATCTGGGTGCCGCGGTGGTTCCGGGATGAGTTCGAAGTAGGGGCGTAGCTCAATTGGCAGAGCGTCGGTCTCCAAAACCGAAGGTTGATGGTTCGATTCCTTCCGCCCCTGCCACCGAATTCCCTGGGAGTCGGTGGCTTTGCCGAATAACGGTTTCGCGTGAGATAGAGAAAAAATGGCCACGTCACAAGTTCAAACGGTCGTCAGCCCAGTAGACAAGGCCAAGCTCGCCGCAGCGGTCGCGTTGGTGGTGGGTGCCCTGGCGGCCTACTACCTATTGGCAAAGCAGGGCCAGATCGCCCAATGGGGAGCGCTGCTGGTTGGCTTGACGGCGGCCGTGGTGGTTTTCTTTGTGTCCGAGCCTGGCAAGGAACTGTTTGCCTTTGGCCGTGATGCTTGGCGTGAGGTCAAGAAGGTGGTGTGGCCTTCGCGCAAGGAAGCCATGCAGATGACCTTGTATGTTTTTGGCTTCGTCGTGGTGATGGCCGTGTTTCTCTGGCTGACCGACAAGACACTCGAATGGGTGTTTTATGACCTGATCCTGGGGTGGAGAAAATAATGACCGATGTTGTAGAAACCCCCGCTGCCGTGCCGATGCCTCTGGCTCCTGCTGCCAATCCGAATCTGCGCTGGTATGTGGTGCACGCCTACTCCGGCATGGAGAAGGCGGTTGAGCGCAACATCATCGAGCGCATCAACCGCGCCGGCATGCAGGAAAAATTCGGCCGTATCCTCGTCCCGATGGAAGAGGTGGTCGAAGTCAAGAACGGGCAGAAGAAGACCACCGAACGCAAGTTCTTCCCTGGGTACGTGCTGGTCGAGATGGTCATGGGCGACGACACCTGGCACCTGGTGAAACACACCAACAAGGTGACCGGTTTTGTGGGTGGCGCCAAGAATCGACCGTCGCCGATTTCCGAGGCCGAGGTGGCCAAGATCGTGAACCAGATGCAGGAAGGCACCGAAAAGCCGCGCCACAAGGTCGAGTTCGTTGTGGGCGAATATGTGCGCGTCAAGGACGGCCCGTTCACCGATTTCAACGGTTCGGTCGAAGACGTCAACTACGACAAAAGCAAGGTGCGTGTGTCGGTGACGATTTTTGGGCGCTCGACGCCGGTCGAGCTGGAGTTCTCGCAGATCGAGAAGACCTGATCGCCCTGACGGGCGCCCGCGACACGGGTCGCCGGCAAAAAGTTTTGGATGCCGCACTTGTATCGACTCGGTGCGGTTGTTTCTCGAAGAGTCGGCAACCCCGGGGAGCTCCGACCCATCGCACCAGATGGCTGTCAGGGCGTCAGTACCCGCAAGGAGAGTAAGACATGGCGAAGAAAATCGTCGGTTTTATCAAGCTGCAAGTTCCAGCTGGTAAGGCCAACCCATCCCCCCCAATCGGCCCGGCACTGGGTCAGCGCGGCCTCAACATCATGGAGTTCTGCAAGGCATTCAATGCCCAGACCCAGGGCGTCGAGCCAGGTCTGCCATTGCCCGTGGTGATCACGGCATTTGCTGACAAAAGCTTCACCTTCATCATCAAGACGCCGCCAGCGACCACCTTGATCAAGAAGGCCATCAAGCTCGACAAGGGTTCGGCCAAGCCGCACAACGACAAGGTGGGCAAGATCACCCGTGCGCAGCTCGAAGAAATTGCAAAAGCCAAGATGAAGGACCTGACCGCCGCCGACCTGGACGCGGCTGTGCGCACCATCGCCGGCTCTGCCCGCTCGATGGGTGTGACTGTGGAGGGCGTTTAAATGTCCAAGCTGACCAAGAAGCAAAAGGCCGTCCCGGTCAAGATCGACAGCAACAAGTTGTACCCGCTGACCGATGCCCTGGGCATCGTGAAGCAATCCGCAACCGCCAAGTTTGATGAATCGATCGACGTGGCGGTGCAACTCGGCATCGATGCCAAGAAGTCCGACCAGGTGGTCCGCGGCGCTGTTGTCCTGCCTAATGGCACTGGCAAGACCAAGCGCGTCGCCGTTTTCGCCCAGGGTGCCAAGGCCGAAGAGGCCAAGGCCGCCGGTGCCGACATCGTCGGCATGGATGACCTGGCCGCGATGGTCAAGGCCGGCAACATGCCTTTCGACGTGGTGATCGCCGCCCCGGACGCCATGCGCGTGGTCGGTACGCTTGGCCAGATCCTCGGCCCGCGCGGCTTGATGCCCAACCCCAAGGTTGGCACGGTCACGCCGGACGTCGCTCAGGCGGTGCGCAATGCCAAGGCCGGTCAGGTGCAGTTCCGTGTCGACAAGGCCGGCATCGTCCATTCGACGATCGGTCGCCGTTCGTTCGATACCGACAAGCTGCAGGGCAATTTGAGCGCCCTGGTCGAGGCGCTGACGAAGGCCAAGCCGGCCGCGAGCAAAGGCGTGTATTTGAGGAAAATTGCTGTCTCCAGCACGATGGGTGTCGGTGTCCGTGTGGACACCCAGACCATCAACACCTGACAGCATCGAAAGAGATTCCGGCCACCTGACAAGGTGGCTTGATGTGGTGGGCTGGTGCGCCGAAAGGTGCGCCAGGCCATCCGAGACCGTTGGTGCGCGGGCCGGCCGCGCTTAATCGATGACAACCAACGCAGATGGCGATCCCGCTGCAAATGGATTTGTTTCCTGAAACAGTTGGTCGCTGCAGTGTGGCGTGTTGGGCAAGACGCCGATGTCCGCATCGGACTTGCCGGCACATTAAGAAGGAGTAGACCTTGAGTCTTAGTCGCAGTGAGAAAATAGCCGTCATCAGTGATGTGACCAGCCTCGCCGCAAAAGCTCAAACGCTCGTAATGGCGGAGTACCGTGGCATCGCGGTCGCTGACATGACCAAATTGCGCTCCCAGGCGCGCAGCAATGGTGTGGAACTGAGTGTGTTGAAAAACACCCTCGCCCGCCGTGCTGTCGCCGGAAGCGGTTTTGCGGTTGCGTCCGACATGATGACCGGCCCGCTGATCTACGGCTTTTCCGTGGATGCCGTGGCTGCTGCCAAAGTGGTGGCCGACTTCGCGAAAACCAACGACAAGTTGGTGATCCGTGGTGGTGCATTCGCCGGCAAGGCCCTGGATGTCAACGGCGTAAAACAACTGGCCAGCATTCCCTCCAAGGAAGTGTTGTTGGGCCAGCTGGTGGGCTTGTTGCAATCCCCGATTTCGCGTACGGCACGTGTGCTGGCCGCGTTGGCGGAGAAAAGGGGCGGACCGGCAGTTGTCAGCGAACCGGAAGCGGTCGCGGCCTGATCGGCGGCAGATCTTTGTACCAATGAACGAACTTTTCGCAGGATGGAGGTCCAACATGGGCCGCTGTATCCGACAGATTGAAGGAAACTGAAAAATGGCATTTGATAAAGACGCATTTTTGACCGCCCTTGACGGCATGACGGTCATGGAACTCAACGATCTGGTGAAAGCCATCGAAGAGAAGTTTGGCGTGAGCGCTGCAGCCATGTCGGCCCCGGCCGCTGGAGGTGGCGCCGCTGCCGCCGTGGTGGAAGAGCAGACCGAATTCAACTTGATGCTGACCGAAATCGGCGCCAACAAGGTGTCGGTCATCAAGGCCGTGCGCGAAATCACCGGTCTGGGCCTGAAGGAAGCCAAGGACCTGGTTGACGGCACGCCCAGGGCTGTCAAAGAAGGCATCGCCAAGGCGGACGCCGAAGCTGGCAAGAAGAAGCTGGAAGATGCCGGCGCCAAGGCCGAACTCAAGTAATTCCTGCCCCCTCAAGGGCTGGGAGGCGGTACCAACCCCTCCCAGCCTTTGTGCTTTGAAAGAGCACACCAGAAAAAGGCGTTGACCGCCGTTTTCTAGTGTCTTCTGACCCCGACTGCAGAAGATGCCTTGGTTCGGGTTGCGCGCAATGTGCAGCCGTCCGCCAATGATTGGTAGCGGCCAATCACCAAGCCTGCTGGGCGTTAAGCCCAGCGACACAGTGCAGGACCAACAGGATTCCCAAGTCTTTGCCCGGAGATCTCATGGCTTACTCATATACCGAACGCAAACGAATTCGCAAAAGTTTTGGCAATCGCGACAGCGTGCTCGAAATTCCCTACCTGTTGCAGATGCAGAAGGACGCCTACACCGCGTTTCTGCAGGCTGACGTCGGGCCGAAAAAGCGTACTGTCGAAGGCCTGCAGGCCGCATTTGACGCCGCGTTCCCGATCGTCTCGCACAATGGTTTTGTCGAGATGAAGTTCCTCGAGTACAACCTGGCGAAACCGGCGTTCGACGTGCGCGAGTGCCAGACCCGCGGCTTGACGTTCGCCTCGGCGGTCCGCGCCAAGGTGCAGCTGATCATTTACGACCGCGAGTCCTCGACGTCCCAGAACAAGGTCGTGAAAGAGGTCAAGGAGCAGGAGGTCTACATGGGCGAGGTACCCTTGATGACCGGCAAGGGCTCCTTCATCATCAACGGAACAGAGCGCGTGATCGTGTCGCAGTTGCACCGCTCGCCAGGCGTGTTCTTCGAGCACGACAAGGGCAAGACGCACAGCTCGGGCAAGCTGCTGTTCTCGGCGCGCATCATTCCCTACCGTGGTTCCTGGCTCGACTTCGAGTTCGACCCCAAGGACATCCTGTATTTCCGCGTCGACCGTCGCCGCAAGATGCCGGTCACGATCCTGCTCAAGGCGATCGGCCTGAACCCCGAATCGATCCTGGCGAATTTCTTCGTCAACGACAACTTTCGCCTGATGGACAGCGGCGCCCAGATGGAATTCGTCGCCGAGCGCCTGCGCGGCGAGGTGGCCCGCTTCGACATCACCGACAAGAGCGGCAAGGTGGTCGTGGCCAAGGACAAGCGTGTGACTGCCCGTCACACCCGCGAGCTCGAGCAGTCCGCCACTACGCACATCAGCGTGCCGGAAGATTTTCTGGTCGGTCGCGTCGTGGCCCGCAGCGTGGTCGACGCCGACACCGGCGAGATTATCGCCAAGGCCAATGACGAACTGACCGAGGCACTGCTCAAGAAGCTGCGCACCGCCGGCGTGCAGGACCTGCAGTGCATCTACACCAACGAACTCGACCAAGGTGCCTATATCTCGCAGACCCTGCGCAGCGACGAAACCACCGATGAATTCGCCGCCCGGGTCGCCATCTACCGGATGATGCGCCCCGGTGAGCCGCCGACGGAAGACGCAGTGCAGGCCCTGTTCCAGCGCCTGTTCTACAACCCGGACACCTACGACCTGTCACGCGTGGGCCGCATGAAGTTCAACGCCAAGATGGGCCGTTCGGAGTCTACCGGCCCGATGGTGCTGACCAACGAGGACATCCTCTCCGTGGTCAAGATCCTGGTCGACCTGCGCAATGGCCGCGGCGAAGTCGATGACATCGACCACCTCGGCAACCGCCGTGTGCGCTGCGTCGGCGAACTGGCCGAAAACCAGTACCGCACTGGCCTGGCGCGGATTGAAAAGGCGGTCAAGGAACGCCTCGGCCAGGCCGAGCAAGAGCCGCTGATGCCGCACGACCTGATCAACAGCAAGCCGATTTCGGCCGCGTTGAAAGAATTCTTCGGTGCGTCACAGCTGTCGCAGTTCATGGATCAGACGAACCCGCTGTCGGAGATCACGCACAAGCGGCGTGTCTCGGCCCTCGGCCCGGGCGGGCTGACGCGTGAACGCGCCGGGTTCGAGGTGCGCGACGTGCACGTCACCCACTACGGCCGCGTGTGCCCGATCGAGACCCCGGAAGGCCCGAACATCGGCCTGATCAACTCGCTGGCGCTGTATGCCCGTCTGAACGAATACGGCTTCATCGAGACCCCGTACCGCCGTGTGGTGGACGGTGCAGTGACGATGCTGATCGACTACCTGTCGGCGATCGAGGAGGGCAAGTACGTCATCGCCCAGGCCAATGCGCTGCTCGACAAGGACGGCAAACTGACCGGTGACCTGGTCTCTGCCCGCGAAAAGGGCGAATCCATCCTGGT
>JANOUM010000263.1:0-1940 GCA_031416855.1 Rhodoferax sp.
GGCCCAGCAGGCCGCCGGCAATGACGACCTCGTCGCCCTTGGCAATGGCCTCGATCATGGCCTTGTGTTCCTTCTGCTTCTTCATCTGCGGCCGGATCATGATGAAGTACAGCACCACGAACATCAGCACCAGCGGCAGCATGCTGTAGAGGGTGGACTCAGTGCCGCCAGTAGCGGCGGCGGGGGCGGTTTGGGCAAAGGCGGAAGAGATGAACACGGTGGCTTCCCGAAAGCAAAGCCTGCTGGGCAGGCGAACCGCGCATTCTAGAGTCGCTGGAGAGCCCCCAAATTCACCGTACGCGTGGGCAGCAGCACAACACCCTTACTCCTGCAGCGCGCCGGGCCAGCGCACAGGCCCTGCAAGAGGCTGCACTTTTCGTGGATGTTTGTACTGCGCGCGGAGCAGCAACCGCTCCGGCCCAGGCGAAAGTGGCTTCTGCGCCAGCCCGCGCATGACGTCTTCGTTGAGCCGGTAGTCCTGGCGAGCGGGCTGTACCAAGTCTTCCCATCCTCCGCGCCAGTTGCTGCCCTCGCCAAGCTCAAAACCATGGGCCAACTGCCCTGGCCCGACGAAGACCGTGTTCCGAACCACGGTGCGGCTCTCGCCCGGCGCAACCCGGATGAAAGTGCCGCCGTAGCGCATGTCGTTGACAAACGTGTTGTTGACCACTTCCAGCGTGTTTTCCGGCCACCGCAGACCTTCTTCGCCATAGCTCAGAATCACCGAATTTCCCGAGCCCGGCCCTTGCTGGATGATGTTGCCGACCAGTTGCGCCCGGCCGCCGTTGGGCAGGTCCACTTCATAGCTGGACTGTCCGCCAGATTCGTCTGTGAACCGGTTGTACTCAATGCGGTTGAAGCGCGCCCTGCTCTTTAGAAGATGTCCGTTGTCGCCGTGGTGAAAGTAGCTTCCGGTCACGCGAAGCGACGCGATCGCACCCGCGTACAGCGCATGCGTGAACCCGTGACTGCGTGCCGTGTAGCCGAACTCCGAATCCTCCACCACCAGTGAGATGCGCTCATCGTTGGCCGTGACGATGCCCATCTCGTTGTTCAGAAAGACACAGTTCCGCACCAGCAGTTGGCCAGCTTCCAGACGGATCCCAGCGCCATTGCCGTCAGGTACTCGGGCGCCCACGAATTCGATGTTCTCGATCGTGAAACTCCCACCTCGGATCACCCAGATGCCCTTTCCCTCGGCATTCGATCCGGCCGCAATGATGCGCACACGGTCACCCAGCCCACGGATCGTGAGCGACGACCGCTGCCAGGCAACGGTATCCGCCACGTAATCGCCGGGATCAATCTCCACCACGCCACCCTCTGGCGCCAGCCGCGCTGCATCGGCAATGCGGCGGATCGCACGGCCAGGGCCGACGCGGATCACATGGGGTGCATCAGCCGAGGGTTGCGCGCCCACGTCGGTTGCAGCACGGTTCGGTCCCAGCCGGGGCAGGGCGATAGGGCGCAGACGGGCGGTCTCGGCCTCTGAACCCAGCGTGTGCTTGAGCAGGTTCAGCGCCGGCGCGGCCAGGATCTCCAAGCGAGTGTGACCCTCCAGCCGACGCTCCACGTAGACCATCACCTCCGAGGGCGTCCGCGCTCCACGATTGAGCAGCCAGTGGGCCGCCCACAAAGCCAGTCCGGCGAGGAGCCCCGCGGTCAGCGCAGCCGCAAGCCAAAGGCGACGGCGGTTACCCAAAGCGGCTCTCTGTTGTCTGACGCCCATGCGTCTAGACGAGAACCTCGACCACTTTCGGGTGGCCGAGGAAGGCCTGCGGGCTGCTGCTTGCCCCGTAAGCGCCACTCTGGTAGACCACGACCAGGTCGCCAATGCAGGCCTCGGGCAGTTCCATGCGATCACCCAGCAGGTCCAGCGGCGTGCACAGAGGCCCCACGACCGACGCCACCTCCAACTGGGTAGCGCCCATGCGGTTGCC
>JANOUM010000264.1:0-3072 GCA_031416855.1 Rhodoferax sp.
CCCCCGGCCAGACGGATAAAAGATCTGCGTTGCATGGAGTGGTCCTGCGAATGTGGCTCGGGCCAGTAAAAGCTGGCGCGGCCCGGCCGGAAGAGCGTTCCGGTCCCCTGGGGTGATGCGGGAAAGCAACACCCGCCCCGACCGGGACTGTGGCGTGATCATGCCCCGGTGCACTGCGGCCCGCCAGCGACAAACCAACGCCCGGTCATTGGCAATACGGCCTGGTGTGGCTTGGCAGACGAGTCGGCAGAACAGATGCAGCTATTGTCCAAAGCCGGCCGGCACAACACAATTGGCGCAATCAGCGACCCAGACATTCAGCAATGAATAACAACGACCCGCGCCACGACCGTCCGGCCAGCGCATGAAGCTGGACTTCGACTGGCGTCTGGTCCGCTCGCGCAAGGTCGCGGTGGGTACCCGCCGCGTTGCAGGCGGCGTGCCGCCCCGCCGGTCGACCCGGAGCCACCCATGCACCCGAATGAACAGACACTGCACACCTTTTACACCGCCTTCGCCGCGCTCGACCCAGACACCATGGCGGGCTGTTACGCGCCCGGTGTGGGTTTTCGGGACGAGGTGTTCACGTTGAACGGGCGCGACGAGGTGATGGGCATGTGGCGCATGTTGTGCGAGGCGGTGCAGGCCAAGGGGCGCGCCGACTGGAACCTGGCTTTCAGCGCCATCTCAGCCGATGCGAGCACCGGCCAGGCGCATTGGGACGCCACCTACCGCTTCAGCAGCACCGGGCGCATGGTTCTCAACCGGATCGACACCCGTGTCCGCTTCGATGCGAACGGGAGAATCATGCAGCACCACGACAGTTTCAACTTCTGGCACTGGTCGCGTCAGGCCCTGGGAGCACCGGGTCTGCTGCTGGGCTGGTCGCACTTCCTGCGCAGGCAGGTGCGCCACAAGGCCACCGCCGGCCTGCGCAAATACCTGGCCACACCACGCTGACCGTCCTGCGCCAGCCCACGACAGTTCCAACCAGACACCGGAGACCCCCTGCATGTTCCATTTCCTCAATCAGTGGTACCCGATCCGCTACACCGTGTTGGGCCTGTGCGCGCTGGGTCTGGCCATTGCCGTGTTCACCTTCATGACGTCGGGCCTGGGCGGCGCCGTGGCGTGGGTGTTCGTCGGGCTGGTGGGCGTGGGCATCCACGACCTGGTGCAGTCCAGACGCTCGATCCTGCGCAACTACCCGGTCATCGGGCACCTGCGTTTCATGCTCGAGTACATCCGGCCCGAGATCCGTCAGTATTTTCTGGAGAGCGACAACGAGGCCACGCCGTTCTCGCGTTCGCAGCGCTCGCTGGTCTACCAGCGCGCCAAGGGCGACTCCGACAAGCGGCCGTTCGGCACGCAACTCGACGTGCATGCGGAGGGTTACGAATGGATGAACCATTCGATGCTGCCCAGCAAACTCGCATCGCATGACTTCCGGGTCTGGATCGGTGGCACGCCCGACGAGGTGGCGCTGCAGCTACCGCAGGCCGGCCTGTGCACCCAGCCTTACCACGCCAGTGTGTTCAACATCTCGGCGATGAGTTTCGGCGCGCTCAGCGCGAATGCCATCATGGCGCTCAATGCCGGCGCGAAAACGGGCGGCTTCGCCCACGACACCGGCGAAGGCTCGATCTCTGAGCACCACCGCAAGCACGGCGGCGACCTGATCTGGGAGATCGGCTCCGGCTACTTCGGCTGCCGCAACAACGACGGCAGTTTCAGCCCCGAGCGGTTTGCCGCGAACGCCTGCGACCCGCAGGTGAAGATGATCGAGATCAAGCTCAGCCAGGGTGCGAAACCCGGCCACGGCGGGGTGTTGCCGGGGCCCAAGGTCACGCCCGAGATCGCCGCCGCGCGGGGCGTTCCGGCGGGGGTGGATTGCGTGTCGCCATCCTCGCACAGCGCGTTCTCGACGCCGGTCGAGATGATGCAGTTCATCGTGCGCCTGCGCACCCTCTCGGGTGGCAAACCGGTCGGCTTCAAGCTGTGTATCGGCCACCCCTGGGAGTGGTTTGCCATCGTCAAGGCGATGCTGGCCACGGGCATCACCCCTGACTTCATCGTCGTCGACGGCGCCGAGGGCGGCACCGGCGCTGCGCCGCTGGAGTTCACCAACCATGTCGGCTCGCCACTGCAGGAGGGCATGCTGCTGGTACACAACACGCTGCGCGGCGTCAGCCTGCGCGGGCGCATCAAGATCGGCTGCGCCGGTAAGGTCGTGAGCGCCTTCGACATCGCGCGCATGATGGCCCTGGGCGCCGACTGGTGCAACAGCGCGCGCGGATTCATGTTTGCGCTGGGTTGCGTGCAGGCGCAGCACTGCCACACCGGACACTGCCCGACCGGCGTGGCGACCCAGGATCCGATGCGCCAGAAGTCGCTGGTGGTGCGGGACAAGGCGCAACGCGTGTTCAGCTTCCACAGCCTGACGCTGCACGCGCTGCAGGAACTGGTGCAGGCGGCCGGCCTGGGCCACCCAAGTGACATCACGGCGCACCACATCGTGCGCCGCTCGACCGACCAGAAGGTCAAGTCGCTGGCCCAGTCGATCCTGACGCAGATGGCCGACGGCGCATTGCTGCAGCAGGAACTGGGCACCTTGCCGCTGATCAACAGGCAGTCCTGGCCGAAGGACAGTGCGGAGAGTTTCAGGCTGCAGGAGGCCTAACCCAAGTTTGTCAAGTTTCCGCTGATTTTTGATTTTCCCGGCGGTAAACCCTTGTCAGGGTTGAGTTTTTATTTCGCGACGAAATGTAGTGCCATAATATTTTGTAACTTGGGGTCGAGCGGGCTTTTTTTGTTGCAACATCGTGGCATGTTTATTCGCCGCACCCAGACCCGCAATCGCGTCTCGGGTGAGCCCTATGTCACCCACCGCCTGGTGCACAGCGCGCGCGCGGGCAATGCCATCAAGCAGACCACCGTGCTCAACCTGGGCAGCCACTTCGATCTGCCCCAAGAGCATTGGCCCGCGTTGGCCAGGCGCGTCGACGAATTGCTCCTGGGGCAGCGTTCCATGCTCGATGCGACGCTGCCTGAGCAGGTGCAAGCCTTCGCGCA
>JANOUM010000265.1:0-12000 GCA_031416855.1 Rhodoferax sp.
CTGGCGGAAGGTGTTTGATGTATTTTTTCCCTATTTGAAAGACCCCCATGAGTGCAATTGTTGATATCGTCGGCCGCGAGATTCTGGATTCCCGCGGCAACCCCACTGTCGAATGCGATGTGCTGCTGGAAAGCGGCACCATGGGCCGCGCCGCCGTGCCATCGGGCGCGTCCACCGGTTCGCGCGAGGCGATCGAGCTGCGTGATGGCGACAAGGCGCGCTACCTGGGGCGGGGCGTGCTAAAGGCGGTGGAATTCATCAACACCGAAATCTCCGAGGCCGTGATGGGCCTGGACGCCTCCGAGCAGGCCTTCCTGGACAAGACCCTGATCGACCTCGATGGCACCGAGAACAAGTCCCGTCTGGGCGCCAACGCCATGCTCGCCGTGTCGATGGCGGTGGCACGGGCCGCTGCCGAGGAGTCCGGCCTGCCGCTGTACCGCTATTTCGGCGGCATGGGCGGCATGCAGATGCCGGTGCCGATGATGAACGTGATCAACGGCGGTGCACACGCCAACAACAACCTGGACCTGCAGGAGTTCATGATCATCCCGGTCGGTGCACCCAATTTCCGTGAAGCCCTGCGTTACGGCGCCGAGGTGTTCCATGCGCTCAAGAAGATCCTGCACGACAAGGGCATCAGCGTGGCGGTCGGGGACGAGGGCGGTTTTGCCCCCAATGTGGCCAACCACGAGGCCGCCATCCTGATGATTCTGGAGGCGATCGACAAGGCTGGGTTCGTGGCCGGTGAACAGATCGCGCTCGGGCTGGACTGCGCCGCGTCCGAGTTCTACGCCGACGGCAAATACGTGCTCGGTGGCGAGGGCCTGACCCTGACGTCCGCAGAGTGGACGGACATGCTGGCGACCTGGGTCGACAAGTACCCGATCATCAGCATCGAGGACGGCATGGCCGAAGGCGACTGGGACGGCTGGAAGGTCCTGACCGACCGGCTCGGCAAGAAGGTGCAGATCGTGGGTGACGACCTGTTCGTCACCAACACCAAGATCCTGCAGGAAGGCATCCGCAAGGGCATTGCCAACTCGATCCTGATCAAGATCAACCAGATCGGCACATTGACCGAGACCTTCGCCGCGATCGAGATGGCCAAACGCGCCGGCTATACGGCGGTCATCAGCCACCGCTCGGGCGAGACCGAGGACTCCACCATCGCCGACATCGCCGTCGGTACCAACGCCGGCCAGATCAAGACCGGCTCGCTCAGCCGCTCCGACCGCATGGCCAAGTACAACCAGTTGCTGCGGATCGAGGAGGACCTCGGCGACATCGCCACCTATCCTGGCAAGGCGGCGTTTTACAACCTGCGCTGACGCCGCGGTCTGCAGCCATCCCGCCATCGCGAGACCCCGTGCGCAACCGCTTCACGCCTCTGGCACTGATCGCGCTGCTGGTGATCCTGCACGCGCAACTGTGGTATGGGCGCGGAAGCATTCCCAACGTGGCATCGATGACCCAGCAACTCGCCGAGCAGAAGGAACGCAACGAGCGCGCCCGCCTTGCCAACGACCGCCTGGCAGCCGAGGTCCGCGACCTGAAGGAAGGCATGGAAATGGTCGAGGAGAAGGCCCGCTTCGAACTGGGCATGGTCAAGCCCAACGAGATCCTGGTGCAGATCACCAAGTAGGCCGGCGCACGACCGGGCCGGGGCGCTAATGCGGCAATGAACTGCCGTCGGGGCGCTCGCTGGCCGGGCGGAATAACTGTGCCGCGTCGATCGGGTCGAAGCGGTACTGGACCCCGCAAAATTCGCAGGCGACCTCGATCTCGCCGCGCTCCTCGATGATGCCGCCCGCCTCGTCGGCGCCCAGCGACACGATCATCGCACTGACCTTGTCACGGCTGCAACTGCAGGCAAAACGCGGCCCGCGGTCACCCGACAGTGGCTCGAAGCGGGTCAACGCCTCCTCCCAGAAGAGGCGCCGCAGGATGCTGTCTACGTCGAGCCCGAGCAGTTCCTCGCGCTTGAGGCTGGACGCCAGCAGGGCGATCCGGTTGTAGTGCTCGTTCACGCCGATCTCGTCCTCGTGGTGGGCCACAGCCGCGCCCCCGCCCAGATTGCCGCCGCCCAGGGTCGGCAGGCGCTGGATCAGCAGCCCGGCGGCGACGGTGTCATTGGCCGCCAGCACCAGGGTGGTGTCGAGCTGCTCGCTTTGCAGCATGTAGTGCTGCAGCACGTCGCTGATGCGTTCGAGCTTTTCGCCGCGGTCTCCGAACAGCGGCACGACACCCTGGTAGGGCTGTTGCCCCGGAAATCGGTTCTTCGGGTCGAGTGTGATGGCACACCGCCCGAGGTTCCCGACGTTGACCATCGCGCTCAAGCTTGCGCCGGGCAATACCGTGCCGATCACCGTGGCCGTGGCACGCATCGCCAGGTCGGACTGCACTTCGGCCACCGCCAGTTTGACCGGCCCGTCGCCCGATATCTGCACCACCAGGGCGCCGTCGAACTTGATGTTGGCCTGCATCAGGGTCGCCGCCGCCAGCAACTCGCCGAGCAGTTGCTGCACCGGCGCCGCATACGCCCCCGACTCGGTGTTGGAGGCGCGCCGGCGCAGCATTTCAGTCCAGGTGTCGGTCAGCCGAACCACCATGCCGCGCACCGGCAGGCCGTCAAACAGAAACTTGTGCAACTCAGACATGGGAATTGCGCCAGGCCTGTCGGCTCGGTCCCGCCAACGGGCCACGCGTATCGGAAGCACGCACCATTCGAATCTCCTGTTGGGCCGATTGTAAAAGGGTGCATCGACGGCGCAGCCCGATCCGCGCAGGCTGGCGGCGACCCGGTTGCCCTATGCTTGCACCCATGTCGCTCCGTCGCCACGCACTTCACTTGCTGCTGATCCGCGATCCCGACGACAAAGCGCGGCAAACCATGGCTTTCGCCGATGCCGGCGTGGCCACAGGAGCGCACGACACACTGCAGGAACCGCCTCACCTTCCAGGGCGCCCGATGCGCCCGGTGCTGGTGCCGCAGGCACAACTGGTGCAACGCGCGGTCGGGACACTCGAGGGACGCTCGGCGTTGCTCCACGCGCTGGCACACATCGAACACAACGCGATCAACCTGGCGCTCGATGCGTGCTGGCGCTTCGATGGCATGCCCGACGCCTATTACTGCGACTGGATGTCCGTCGCGCGCGACGAGGCACACCACTTCTGGCTGCTGCGCGACCACCTTGCCACGCTCGGCTGCCGCTATGGCGACCACCCGGCGCACGACGGCCTGTGGGAGATGGTGGTGAAGACCCGCGCTGACGTACTGGCCCGCATGGCGTTGGTGCCACGCACCCTCGAAGCGCGCGGCCTGGACGCGTGCCCGGTGGTGCGCCAGCGCCTGGTGTCGGTCGGTGACCTGGCTGGCGCAGGCATCGTCGACACCATCCTGCACGACGAGATCCGGCATGTGGCCATAGGCAACCACTGGTACCACCACCTGTGCCGCGTCCGCTCGCTGGAGCCGGTCGCGCAGTATGGGGAACTAAGCCGGCGCTACCAGGCGCCGGTGCTGCATGGACCCTTCAACATCGCGGCGCGCAAGGCTGCCGGGTTCCTGGATTCGGAGCTGGCATACTTGCTCGCCGACGCAAAGAACAACACCATCCGGCGCCCCACGGAGACACCAACCCATGCCGACACCCCCTCCCAGCATGCACGGCGGTGACCGCATCGCCCAGGCCCTGCAGGCGCATGGCGTGCGCAGCATCTTCACCTTGTGCGGCGGGCATATTTCGCCCATCCTCACCGCGGCCCGGGCGCGCGGAATCCGCATCGTCGACGTGCGCGACGAAGCCACCGCGGTATTCGCCGCCGATGCCGTTGCGCGCCTGTCAGGACTGCCGGGCGTGGCCGCGGTGACTGCCGGCCCCGGCATCAGCAACACCATCACGGCGCTGAAGAACGCGCAACTGGCCCAGTCGCCGGTGCTGCTGTTCGGCGGCGCCGCTCCCACCGCCTTGCAGGGCCGCGGTGCGCTGCAGGATATCGACCAGCGACCGCTGGTGGAGCCGCATGTCAAGCGCTTCTTGAAGCTGCGCCGCGTGCGCGACCTGGGCGCCGCGGTCGACGAGGCGCTGGCGGTGGCGCGCAGCGGCATCCCGGGACCGGTGTTCATCGAATGCCCGGTCGACCTGCTGTACGACGAGGCCTCGATCCGCCAGTGGTATGCCGACGCGGGCGGCAAAGGCACCCGGCTTGCCGAGCGGCTGTTGCGCTGGTACCTGCAGCACCACGTGGCGCGCATGTTTGCCGGCAGTGCGGCGCCGCTGCGCTCCGATGTACGCCCGGTTGATGTCCCTGCGGCATCGGCGGCAAGTCTTCGCGCGGCGCTGGCGGCACTTGCCAGGTCGCGCAAGCCACTGATGGTCATTGGCAGCCAGGCACTGGTGCAGACTGCGCAGGCGGCGGTATTGGCGCAGGCCGTCACGCGGCTGGGCATCCCGGTCTATCTGTCCGGCATGGCGCGTGGCCTGCTGGGCCGTGACCACGCGCTGCAGATGCGCCACCAGCGCCGCCAGGCACTGCGCGAGGCCGACTGTGTCGTGCTGGCCGGAGTGCCGTGCGATTTCCGGCTCGACTACGGCAAACATGTACGCGCCAGCGCACGTTTGATCGCCGCCAACCGCAGCGCCAGGGACGCGCGCCTGAACCGACGCCCCGACGTCGCCGCCATCGGCGACGCCGGGCAGTTCCTGCAGTCGCTGGCGCTGTCCCGGGCGGACAACGCGCCACCCACACCGTGGATCGACTGGGCCGCGCAATTGCGCGCGCGCGACGCCGTGCGCGAAGCCGAAATCGACACCCAGGCCGCCGTCGCCGGAGCCTTTGTCAACCCGATCGCACTGCTGCGCGAAGTCGAGAAGGTTGCCGGTGACAATGCGCTGCTGGTGGCGGACGGCGGCGATTTCGTCGCTACTGCGGCCTACGTGTTGCGCCCTCGGGCGCCACTGCGCTGGCTCGACCCGGGTGCCTTCGGAACCCTGGGGGTGGGCGCGGGATTCGCGCTCGGCGCGGCTGTCAGCGAGCCGCAGACCGAGGTCTGGATCATTTTTGGCGACGGCGCCTGCGGCTACAGCCTGATCGAGTTCGACAGCTTCGTGCGCCACGGGATCCCGGTCATTGCACTGGTCGGCAACGATGCCGGCTGGACCCAGATCGCGCGCGAGCAGGTCAAGATGCTGCACGACGACGTCGGCACCGTGCTGGCCCGTACCGACTATCACGCGGTGGCTGCGGCCTTGGGCGCGCAGGGCATACTGGTGCAGCACCAGGCCGAGGTGCCGGCAGCGCTGGCGCTGGCACGCGAGATAGCCCACCGCGGCACGCCGGTGCTGGTCAATGTGTGGCTCGACAAGACCGGGTTTCGGGATGGTTCCCTATCGATGTAGCGGGAGCCCTGCACGATCGAGAACGGCGCTCTCAGACCCACCATGAAGGTCAAGCGCAACCGGATCGAGGCGAATTTCGAGCCGCGCATGGACCCGTGGTATGCCAGCCACAAAGCCGTGGTGTGGGCCGGAACCGTCCGTCGCCGACCTAAAATCTATCGATCACCCGCCCAACCGCAGCACACCCATGCCTTCAGACACGCTCCCGGACGCCGCAAACCTTGCCACGGACCAGACCGCCATCGCGCGCCAGGCGATCGTGGACCAGTCCGGGGCCGTCTTCGGTTACGAGTTGTTCGACCGTTCGCTGGCCACGCTGCCGCACAGCGCGGCCAGCGATGCGCAACTGCTTTTCAACGTGTTGTCGCATGCCGACAACAGCGCCCTGATCGACAACCGCAAGATGTTCGTCAACTGCACGTTCGGCAGCCTGGCCGGCGGCCATCTGGACCTGGTGCAACCCGACCGCATGGTGTTGGAGATACCGCCCGTCACCGACGAGTCGGCCGAGGAAGTCGACGACCGCTTGCAGACGCTGTCCGAAGTGCGCAAACGCGGCTTCCAGCTGGCCTTCAAGGAAACCATCCTCAATCCGCTGTATGCGCCCTGGCTGCCGCTGGCAGGCTTCATCAAGATCGACATGATGCAGGTCCAGCCGCAGGAGTTGCCCTCCCTGGTCAGCCGCGCACGCCAGAGTTCGCGCGCGCACCTGATCGCCGAAAAGGTCGAAACTGCCGAGCAACACAAGCTGTTGACCGAGCTGGGGGTGACGCTGTTCCAGGGCTTCTGGTTTGCCAAGCCGGTGCTGGTGACCGGGCAGACGATCCGGCCCTCGCAGGCGGTGATCGTGCAGCTCATCAACCTGGTGCGCAAACAAGCCACCACGGCCGAACTCGAGGACGTGCTCAAGCGCGACGCGAGCCTGTCGTTCAACCTGCTGCGTTTCATCAACTCGTCGGGGTTCGGACTGAGTTGCGAGGTCACCTCGTTTCGGCATGCGGTGATGATGCTCGGCCTCAAGAAGCTGTTTCGCTGGGCGGCCCTGTTGCTCACCACCTCACGCGCCGGCGGGGTGCCGTCGGCCGTCGGCATGACAGCTATCGTGCGCGGGCGCCTGATGGAACTGCTGGCCGCCGAAATGTTACCCCCCGAGGAATGGGACAACGCCTTCGTAGTCGGTGTGTTCTCGCTGCTCGACACCATGCTGGGCATGCCGATGGACAAGGCGCTGGAAGCGATTTCCCTGCCCGAGTCGGTGGTGTCTGCGCTGTTGTTGCGCCGCGGTGTCCTGGCGCCATTCCTGGAGCTCACCGTGGCTTGCGAAACAGCCGACGATGAAAGCTTCGCGCGTGTCGCCGAGGAGTTGTCGCTGACCAACCGCCAGGTGAACTGGGCCCACCTGCAGGCATTGGCCTGGGCCGAGTCGCTGCAGGGCTGATCGGGGGTTTCAGCCGCGCGGATGGTGCTGTGCGTGCAGCACCTTGAGCCGCTCCCTGGCCACGTGGGTGTAGATGGTGGTGGTCGAGATATCCGCATGGCCCAGCAGCAACTGCACCGCGCGCAGGTCTGCCCCATGGTTGAGCAGGTGGGTCGCAAACGCATGGCGCAGGGTGTGTGGCGATGGCGCGGTGGCGATGCCGGCGCGCAGGGCGTATTTCTTGATGATGTTCCAGAACATCACCCGCGACATCGCCGTACCGGCATTGATGCCGCTGGACGTGACGAAAAGTGCCACCGTCTGGCGCGCACCGAGCAACTCCGGGCGCGTCTGCGACAGGTAGCGGTCGAGCCAGTGTCCGGCTTCCTGGCCAAACGGTACCAGGCGCTCTTTGTTGCCCTTGCCGAAGACACGCACCACGTGCTCCTGCAGGCTGATGTTGAGCAGGCGCAGCGTCACCAATTCGCTGACACGCAGGCCGCTGGCATACATCAACTCCAGCATGGTCCGGTTGCGCAGGCCGAGCAGCGTGTCGACGTCGGGCGCCGCCAGCAAGGCCTCCACCTCGGCCTCTGTCAGGGTCTTGGGAACACGCAGCGCCTGGCGCGCAGGCTGCATCTTGAGCGTCGGGTCGACCGCGATGCGCCGTTCCCGCAGCGCCCAGCGGAAATAGCGCTTGAAGACCGTCAGCCGGCGGTTCGCAGAGGTGGCCTTAGTGCTGGCGTGGCGTTGCGAAAAATAGGCCAGCAAGGCATGCTCGGGCATGGCATCGAGCGCCAGATCGCGGGCGTCAAGCCAGCGTGCGAGCAGCGTCAGATCGCGCCGGTAGGCCGCCAGGGTGTTCTTGGACAACCCCTCCTCCAGCCACAGGGCGTCAATGAAGTCGTCGATGCCGGGCGCCCGCGCGACGGGCGCGACGCCGGTGATCGCCTACTCCAGCTTGAGCCGGGCCGACTCGACCACCTTGCGGTAGACGGCCAGTTCGTCCTTCATCTGCTGTGCAAACTGCTCCGGCGTGTTGCCCAGCACCACCGAACCGGTGTCTTCGATGCGTTTGCGCACGGCCGGGTCCTCGAGCGCCTTGCGCACGCCGGCGTTGACCTTGTCCACCACCTCCTTGGACAATCCGCGGGGGCCGACGACCCCGTAGTAGGCCATGCGGTTCACCGGCTCCAGGCCGAGTTCCTTGAACGTCGGTACGTCGGGCAAGCTTGCCAGCCGTGCCGGGGCCGCCACCGCCAGCGCCACCAGACGGCCGCCCTTGATATGCGGCAACGCCGACGGCACGTTGTCGAAAATGATCTCGACCTGACCGCCGACCGTGTCGCGCAACGCCGGTCCGGCGCCGGTGTAGGGGATGTGGGTCACGAACACGCCCTGCAGGGTCTTCCACAGTTCCGTCTGCAGATGCCCGATGCCGCCGGTGCCGGAAGACGCATACGAATACTTGCCGGGCGACTTCTTCAGCACCGCCACGAATTCCTTGTAGTTCTTGGCCGGAAAGCCGGGATGCACCGCAATCACGTTGGGCGTGGCCGCGATGTTGATGATCGGCGTGAAATCGGTCTCCGCGTTGTACGGCATCTTGGGGTTGATGGCCGGGTTGGCCGCCGTGGTGGACACCGTGGCCATGCCCAGCGTATACCCGTCAGGCGCGGACTTGGCGGTTTCATTGGCGCCGATGATGCCGCCGCCCCCGGCCTTGTTCTCGATGATCACGCCCTGGCCCAAAGCACGCCCGAGCGGCTCCGAGATGATGCGTGCCACGATGTCGGTGGTGCCACCGGGTGCGAACGGAACCTGGAGCTTCACCACCTTGCTCGGGTAAGCCTGTGCGAGGACGGTACCGGCCGCAGCCAGCAAGCTCAGTGCAAACAGTAGATGACGACGCATATTTGAAACTTCCCGGTTGGACATGGCGCATGAAAGATGACACGACCAGGTGATCGTAGCGCGCCGCGCGGGCGCTGACCACCGGGATACTACATAGGGGCAAACCCGGCATCCGGTCGGCCGGACTGCGGCTGCTATTCTCGCAGTGGTGGACTATGCCCGACTGTTGTTTCCCGACTTCTCCCTGATCCTGTGCGGGTTCCTGGTGTGCCGCTACACCGCGCTCGACCGGCGCGTCTGGTCCCAGGTCGACAGCCTGGTGTATTACCTGCTGTTCCCCGTGCTGCTGTTCCACTCGATCGTGAAGAGCCCGCTCGACCTGT
Organism: Rhodoferax sp.; assembly: GCA_031416855.1. GTDB lineage: Bacteria > Pseudomonadota > Gammaproteobacteria > Burkholderiales > Burkholderiaceae_C > CAISIP01. The sequence continues at coordinate 9,060 of JANOUM010000265.1, forward strand.
ACGCGGCATCACGACTGATCGGTGCCGCCCTGGCGATGTGCACGATCGGCATCGGGCTGGCCTACAGCCTGCCGCGGCTGCCCTGGATCGGGCGCCAGATCGACCGGCGCGAACACGCGGCCGGCGCGCAGGTCGCGTTCCGGTTCAACTCCTTCATCGCGCTGGCGCTGGCCGAGCGGCTGGAGGGCGCGGCCGGGCTGGTGCTGATTGCAGTGGTGATCGGCGTGTGTGTGCCACTGCTGAACGCGGGGGCCGTTTGGCCGATGGCGCGTCACGGCCAGCGCGGCATGCTGCGTGAGCTGCTGCGCAACCCGCTCATCATCGGCACCCTTGGCGGCCTGGTGGCGAACCTGCTGGGATTCGTGCTGCCGGCCTGGCTCGAGCCCGGGGTCATGCGCATCGGCAATGCGTCGCTGGGGCTGGGCCTGATGGCCGCCGGTGCCGGCCTGCAGCTCGGTGCCATGGTGCGCGGCAAGTTGCTGGCGGCCGCGCTGCTGTCGATCCGGCACTTCTGGCTGCCGCTCGCGGCCTGGGCCCTGGCGCGCGGGCTCTGCCTGGAGCCGACACAAACCACCATCCTGCTGGTCTTCTCCAGCATCCCCACCGCGTCCAGCGCCTATGTGCTGGCCGCGCGTTTGGGCTACGACGGCGCCTACGTCGCCGGCCTGGTGACTCTGTCCACGCTGCTGGGCATGGCCAGCCTGCCCTTCGCCCTGGGCGTGTTGCGCCACTGGCAGCCGTGACCATCGCGGTCCCGCACACGGTTGCCCTCAACGCGGCGCGGTGACCAGCGCAATGCGGCGGCGGGTCGACGCGGCCTGTGTGCTGTCTCCGGCCCGTTCGGCCTGCAGCAGCTGCACACCCAGCCAGGCCAGCAAAGGGCGCCGCCACCCCTGCGCCGACGCGGCGTCGACCGCCAGCATCACGACCGCCGGATCGGCGCGGCCGGTCTGCAACAACACCCCTGCCGCGACCAGCCGTGCCAGCGGATCCGCCACCGCCGCGAGCTGCACGGCCCCTGCGCTGGTGGACACGAAGGCCCGGTGCTGCGCAGGCAGGGCGCTCGCATCGCTGCCCTGGCCGCGCCCGGCCAGGTAGGCCGCGTAGGCGCGCTCGGCTGGGGCGGCGTCCGCCTCCAGCACGGTGAACCCGCCACACGGCTCCAGCACCAGGCTGGCCACCCGGGTGGCGCAACGTGCCAGCTCGATGCGTGCGAGCAGGTCGGCGCGAGCGGTTCGCCCGACCTCGGACCGTGCACGCGCAAACTCCACCAGCTCGACGCGCGAATCCCCCGCCAGGTAGGCCTCCTGGGCGCGCTCCATGGCGGCCTTGGCGTTCATCTGCCAGTCGGGTGCCGGCGGCGTATTGCCGCACGCGATCAGCAGCATGGCCGTTGCCAGCGCGACTGCGGCGTGTCTTGTGCAGGTGGCCGCTTTCATCGGGCAACCGTGCTGCGCACTGCGGTGCGAGCTCGTCTGGGGCGGCCCGGCGCGGCGCTCATCACGAACACCTCCGTGCTGCGCACTGCGGTGCGAGCTTGCTTGGGGCGGCCCGGCGCGGCGCTCATGGCAGCTTGATCTCCGTGTCGCGCTTGAAGGGCCACTTGCGGCTGATCTCGTTGACCAGCTGCTCCACCTTGCGCAGGCTGGCGTCCACCTCCGCGCGCAGGGTGCCCAGATCGGTGGTTGCCTCGCGGGTGTTGGCACCGATGGCCTGCGCCTCCGCCAGCACCGCATCGACCTTCTTCAAGCTGTTGCGCGCGTCGGCGAGCAGTCCGTTGAGCTGCACCACCGTGGCCCGGGTTTCCGGCACCACGCCCGCAGCACCGAACACCTGGCTATCGGCGCTGGCCACCATGGCGTCGGTGCGCGCCGCGATGCTGTCGGCCTTCTGCAGCACGCCGTCGAGCCGCGTCAGCAGCGCATTGGTGCGGTCCAGCGCGAGTGTGATCTTGCGCCCGTCGGTCTCGTTGCCCAGCAACACGCCCAGCGCGCCGCGCGGACCGTTCAGGCGTCCGGCGGCGGTCTGCAGGCTGAGCAGGCTGGCGTTCAGCGGCGCGTCCGACCCGGTCAGCGCGCTCAGGTTGCTGACCAGTTCTCGCACACTGGCGACCATGCGCGGGATCTCGGCCGCCGCATCACCGCGCAGCACCCGGCGTTCCGCACCGTCGGCCAGGGGCGGGTCGGTCATCACGCCACTGAAGGCACGGATCTTGGTGCTGCCCACCAGGCCGTTTTCCATCGTGAACACGCTCGAGGACCGCAACCAGTGCGAGTCGCGGCGCGGCACATTGACGATGATGCGGGCATTGCCTTCGGGCGACAACTCGATACGGCCGACGCGGCCGATCGGAAAGCCCGAGAAGGTCATGTCCATGCCGACCACGATGCCCTCGGAATCGTCCGCGATCAACACCAGCTGCTGGGTGCGTTCGAAGGCACCGCGTGCATACATCAGGTAGACCACCGCCCCGGCCACCAGCAGCACCATCAGCAGCAACAGCAGCCGGGCCTTGGTTTGGAGGTGGGCCACCGGGGGGGTCGTGTCGGACTCGGTGGCCATGGCGACTCAGTAGTAGTTGCCGACGAGCGAAATGACTTCGCCCAGCAGGATCAGCGCGAACACGCGCCCGAGCAGCGTGATGTTGTCGCGTCGCCTGCGGGCGGCATCGCCCGGGTGCAGCTGGTCCGGGGCAATCGGCACGATGGCCACCGTCAGGCTGAAGAACAGGGCCTTGAAGGCGAAGATCAGCGTGGCGGCCGGGTTGAACACCTGCCCCACGGTGCGGGTGTAGGCATCAAAGCCCCAGGTGGTGAATCCATAGACGGTGACATAGGTCAGCAGCAGGGCCAGCAGGCAGCCCAAAGCGGCCAGCAGCGCGACGGAAAAGACACCGGCCAACACCCGCGGCAGCAGCTCGTCACGGGCTGGATCCCCCCCC
>JANOUM010000266.1:0-3743 GCA_031416855.1 Rhodoferax sp.
TCCTGGAAGATCTCGGTGTTGTCGCAGGCATTGCCCCCGGCGACGCGCCCGCCGATGTCGGTCTGGTGTCCGATGGCAGCGGCAAAACCCAGCAAGACGCTGTCGAAGAATATGGGCTTGAACACGTAGATGTCTGGCAGATGGGTTCCGCCACCGGTGTACGGGTCGTTTGTGATGTACACGTCGCCTTCAAACATGTCGCCTTGAAAACGCGCAATGATGGTCTGTACCGTGGGGGGAAACGAGCCCATGTGCATCGGCAGGCACAGGCCCTGCGATACCAGGTTGCCCTGGGCGTCAATCAGGCCGGTGGAGAAGTCCATCGCCTCCTTGATGACGTAGGAGCGCGCGGTGCGCACCACAGTGGCGGCCATTTCGTCGGAGATCGCGGCAAACGCGTTCTTCAGCAGCTCCAGGCGGATCGGGTCGCGGGCGATGGCAGGCATGGCGGTCACAGAATGGGGGTGAGATCGATGTGCACGCTTCCGGTAGCATCGCGGCGCGCCAGCGCGCCCGGCGGCACGACGATGGTGGTGTCGTACTCTTCGATGATCAACGGGCCGGTGGTCGGCGCCAGTGATTCGCGCCGCACCACCGGTGTGTCGCACCAGCCCCAACGCGATCCGAAATACACCTGGCGCATGCCTGGCGCATTACTGCCGAAGCCGCTACGCCCGCGTACGGCCGGGGTGATCCGGTCCGCGCGCAGGTCGACGGCCTCCCCAGTGCGGGCCCGCACGCGCAACCGGATGTTCACGATCTGGGTTGGCTCCTGTGCGCTGTGGTAGCCGTAGGTGCGTTCGTGTTCGCGGTGGAATGCCTGTACGGCGTTGTCGATGGCGCCACCGGACAGCGGCAACTGGACGGGAATTCCCAGCTCCGAGCTTTGGCCCCGATAACTCATATCCAGCAGGAAGTGCATTTCGCCGTCGGCCCGCGCCACACCTTCCGCGGCCATCAATTCTTCGGCTTCACACTTCAGCTCTGCGGCCAGCGTATTCAGGGTGCCGACATCGGCCAGCGCAGCATCCGCGCTGAAGGTGCGTACAAGCCGGTGTTCGATACGGGTGAACAGCAGTCCAAATGCACTGAATACGCCGGATGCCGGTGGCACCACGATATGCGCGATACCAGCCTGCAAAGCCAGCGATGCGGCATGCACCGGCCCGCTGCCGCCAAAGGCAAGCATGGTGAAGTCCGAGGGCGAGCGGCCGATCTCGCTGGTCACGGCCTGTACGGCGCGCAGCATGGTGGCATTGGCCACCTCATGGATGCCGTACGCTGCCGCATGCGCAGCAAGCTTCAGTGGCGCCGCAATGGCGGTTTCTATCGCCGCCTGTGCGGCCTTGCCGTCAATTGCCATGGCCCCATCGAGCAGGTGGGAGCGATTGAGAAAACCGATCACCACATTGGCATCGGTCACGGCAGGCGCTGTACCGCCGCGCCCATAACAGGCCGGGCCGGGCACAGAACCCGCACTTTTAGGGCCAACCCGCAACGCGCCACCGGCGTCTATCCAGGCCAGGCTGCCACCGCCCGCACCGATTTCGGCCAGGTCAATGGCCGGCGCACGCACCACGTAACCCCCGCCGCTCAGCAGGCGTTGCCCGGCATTCAGCGCGGCACCCACTTCGAGCTGATCGGTCAGGCGGGGCTCACCGTTTTCGATCAGACAAGCTTTTGCGGTGGTGCCGCCCATGTCGAAGGCAATGATGTTGCCGATGCCCAGCAGACGGCCCAATGCGGCGGCACCGACTGCCCCGGCGGCCGGGCCCGACTCGATGCAATACGCGGGCAACTGGCGGGCCGTGGCGGCTTTCATCACACCGCCGGCCGACTGCATCACCATCAGTGGCGCGCTGGCACCAGCCTGCTGCAGGCCGCGCTCCAGAGCGCCAAGGTACTGGTCTACCACCGGTTTGATGAAGGCGTTGACAACGGTGGTGCTGGTGCGCTCGAACTCCCGAATCTCGGGCAGCACCTGAAACGACGCCGACACAGCAAGCTGCGGTGCGCGCGCGCGCACCAGTTCGACCACGCGCCGTTCGTGCGCGGCATTGGCATACGAGTGCAGCAGGCAAACTGCGATCGAGTCCACCCCCGCCTCCAGCAGCGCATCGACCGCCACCGCCACGTCCTCTTCATGCAGAGGCTCGACCACTTCGCCCTTGGCGGACAAACGCTCGCGCACTTCCAGGCGCAGACTGCGCCGTACCAGTGGAACCGGTTTGTCCCAGTCCATGTTGTAGAGCTGCGGCATGCGCAGGCGGCCGATTTCCAGCACGTCCCGAAAACCCAGCGTGGTGATGAGCCCCACCCGTGCCCCGGTGCGCGTGAGCAGCGCATTGGTGGCCACGGTGAACGCATGCACCATGCGGTCGATCACGCCCGGGCGCAGTACACCGGCCCCGGTCATCTGCGCCACACCGTCCAGAATTGCGCGGCTGTAGTCGTCCGGTGTTGACAGCACCTTGAGCGTGTGGATACCGGTATGGCTGTCTGCCACCACGAGATCGGTGAAGGTACCCCCTACGTCAAACCCAATCTGGTGCATCGATGCCTTGTGTATGGTGGCGAACGCCGGTAGGACGGAGCCTTGGCGAATCACCCACTGTAGTGGTCGTTGCACCTGCGGCGGTAATCGAAAAATGGCTTTTCGCGTGATAAGATTTCTTGATCATGCGAGCTTCTCTGGCGCAACTTGAAGCTTTCTACTGGATCACGCGCCTGGGTAGTTTTCACGCAGCTGCGCGGCATCTCCACGTCACCCAGCCGACGGTATCGGCGCGTATCGCCGAGTTGGAGAGTCTGCTGGGTGCGCGCCTTTTCGAGCGTGACCGCCAGAAGGCCGCCCTCACCGCGCGGGGGCGTGGCATGGTCGAGCCGGTCGAGCGCATGCTCAAACTGAGCGATGACATTGCCCAGCACAGCGCCAGCAGCAAGACACTGCGTGGCCTGCTGCGCCTGGGCGCAGTGGAGTCGGTGGCTTTGTTGGCGTTGCCACGGCTGCTGACGCGTTTCATTGCCAGCTACCCCGAGCTCAAGGTAGAGCTGACACTTGACGTCGGTTCGGCGCTGAGCCGCAAGCTCAATGCGGGTGAGCTCGACGTGGCCATTCTTACCGATCCCCAGGTCAACGAACTCATCACGGTGGAACCGGTGGGGCGCATCGTGCTGGGCTGGATGGCCAGCAGCCAGCTGAAGCTGCCGCGCCGCGACATCCAGCCGCGCGATTTGCGCGCGCTGCCGATATTCACGATGCCCAGTCCGTCGACGATTTTTGTTGCGATGACGCATTGGTTCGACAGCGCCGACGTGCATCCCGAACATGTGAGCAGCTGCAATTCATTGGCGCTGATGGCGCGCCTGATAGTGGAAGGGCAGGGGGTCGCCGTGCTGCCAACCGCGCTGATGAAAGCAGAGATCGGCAGCGGCCAGATCCGCCTGTTGACAACCAAGCCAGCGCTGGCGTCCGGCACCATGGCTGTCGCCTACAGCGGCCCGGCCCATCGCTACCGGCTGCTGAACCGCATGATCATCAAGGCGCTGAACGACAGCGGTCTGATGGATGCGTTGTGAATCGGCCTTGTTCAGTCCGGCGGCTGACCCCCGCGCCCGCAATCCTATGCCGGACCAGGCGCGCACAGGCAAGCAGCGCAAGGCCGTATGGCGCCATTCGGTGCTCCATTCCGCAGGCGCAGCCGCCGCCCAACCCCTGCGCACGGCACAGCCGCTCGATCACA
>JANOUM010000267.1:0-2046 GCA_031416855.1 Rhodoferax sp.
CTCACCATGGCGGAGCAGTACCCAGGGCCCTACGCCACGATGCTGCTGTGCGACCTCGGTGCCGACGTGATCCTGGTCGAGCGCCCCGGAAGCGGCGACCCATCGCGGCGCTTTCCCGGCTTGTTCGCGGCGTTCAACCGCGGCAAACGTTCCGTGGCGCTCGATCTCAAGTCGCCCCAGGGGCTCGCCGACTTCCTTGCCTTGGTCGATACCGCCGACGTCGTGATGGAGGGTTTTCGACCCGGTGTGGTCGCACGGCTGGGCATCGGTGCCGAGCAGCTGCGCGCGCGCAAGCCCTCGCTGGTCTATCTGTCGATCTCGTCCTTTGGCCAGTCGGGACCGGGTCACGGGGTAGCCGGGCATGACCTCAGCATTCAGGGGGCGGCCGGGATGATCGACGTGCCCATCGGGCAGGAGGCGGGTTTTGCGCCGCTGGCGCTGCCGCTGGCGGATATTGCCGCCGGCATGTTCGCCGCGCTGGGTGTCGTGACCGCCCTGTTCGCGCGGTCCCGGACGGACCAGGGCACAACCGTGGACGTATCCATGCTCGACGCTCTGGTGAGCTGGATGACCGCGTCGCTGGTGCCGCCGATGAACGACCTGCCGATCCGCATCCTGCCGCCGCCGGAGCCGGCGTACGGTTTGTTCGCCACGGCGGATGGGAGGCAGATCACCTTGAGCATTGCCGGGGAGGATGCCATGTGGATCTCCTTGTGCCGGATGCTGGGCCTGGAGCAGTTTGCCGGCTTCGACGAGCAGCACCGGGTCGATCGCAGGCACGAAATAGATCCCCTGTTGCGTGTGGCCTTGAGGCAGTGGCCTTACCAAGCGCTGGTGGAGCGCCTGGAGCGCGACGGCGTCGCGTTCGGGCCGGTGTGGCGTGCGCACGAGGTGTTTGCGGATCCGCAACTGGCGTCCCGCCGCATGACGGTGGACATCGACGGGCCGAGCGGGCGAAGCACCTTCATCCGCCAGCCGATGTTGTTTGACGGCGCCGGCGGCCAGGTGTCCCGGCCGGTACCGCAACTGGGGCAACACAACGCGGACCTGCTGCAACGCAGGCCAATCAGCGTCACTTCCGCTTAGGGCCCCGGGTGGCTGCGGGCGCCGGCCTGGTGGCGCCGGACGCCGCCAGGCGTCGCCGTGGCTTGGCCTGCACCATCGCCAACACCAGCGCGGCGACCTGCTGCGCGATCTGCTCCGGAGAGAGCCGGCCGTCGGGGCGGTACCACACATAGGACCAGCTGATGATGCCCCCGATGGCCAGCGAGGCGACCTGCACGTCGTCGACAACGAACTCGCCGGTAGCGACGCCGTCCTTCAGCAGCCCGGAGAACTTGCGGTCGAACTCGCGTCGAAGCTTGTTGATGGCCTCGATGCTGAGGGACGACAGGTGTTTTTCCTCGCGGTTGTAGATCGCGATGTGGCCCTGGTTCTCCAGCACCGCGAGCATGAAATCGTGGGCCTGGATGGTCAGCTTGTCGGTGGCGTTGGCGTCCGATGCGACCACCCGGTCGAGCACGTCCAGTGACGAGCGGATACCGCGTGAGCAGATCTCCGCCAGCAGCTCTTCCTTGGACTTGAAGTGCGAGTAGATGAACGGCTTGGTCACGTTCATGCGATTGGCGACCGCTTCCAGCGTGGTGTTGCCCAGCCCGTTGTTGTGGAACAGTTCCACCGCGGTGGAGATGATCCGTTCACGCTTGAGGCGGGAGACTGCTTCGCGGATGTCCTCCACGATGCTCCCGCGCTGCGCTGCGCCCTGGGTTGCGGCGGGGCCACCGGTACGCGCTGGCCGTGCGCTCTTGGCGAGAGGTGTTGTTTTCATACCGGTCAGTATAGCCAGCAGCGGCGTCAAGAAGGAGTGGCCTGGAACACCAGGTCGACACCATCGCAACGGGTCTCGAAAGCGCCGGCCACCAGCATGCCGATGGTTGGCGCTTGCGCGCCCCTCCAGCGCCCAAGGGCCCGCACGCCTTCCTGCAGGTCGACCGTGACCAGGGTGTAGGGGAGATCGGCAACGAAGGCGGGGTGGAAGGCATGGTG
>JANOUM010000268.1:0-3404 GCA_031416855.1 Rhodoferax sp.
CAAGGCGGGCGAATGGATTCCCAATACGCACGGCGGGCGCGAGAACCTGGAGACCATCGCGTTCCTCAAGCGCATGAACGAGGTGATCGGCGAGCAGCGGCCACAGGCCATCACCCTGGCGGAAGAGTCCACCGTTTTTCCGTCCGTCTCGCGCCCCACCTATGCGGGCGGGCTGGGTTTTCACTACAAGTGGAACATGGGCTGGATGCACGACACGCTGCAGTACATGGCGCGCGACCCGATCCACCGCCAGTTCCACCACGGCGAGATGACCTTCGGCCTGGCGTATGCCTTCACCGAGAATTTCGTGCTGCCGATCTCGCACGACGAGGTGGTGCACGGCAAGGGTTCCCTGCTGGGCAAGATGCCGGGCGACCGCTGGCAGCAATTTGCCAACCTGCGCGCCTACTACGGATTCATGTTCGCGCATCCGGGCAAGAAACTGCTGTTCATGGGTTGCGAATTCGCCCAGGCGCGCGAGTGGAACCATGACCAGAGCCTGGACTGGCACCTGCAGGACGACCCCATGCACAGCGGCGTGCAACGCCTCGTACGGGACCTCAACCAGATCTACCGCGCCACGCCCGCCCTGCACCAGCTCGATTTCGTACCCGCCGGATTCGAATGGATCGACCACGCGGACGCCGCGCGTTCGGTGCTCGCCTTCATTCGACGCGGCGTCGACCACTCCCGCTGTGTGGTGGTGGTGTGCAATTTCACACCGAGGCCGCAACCTGACTACCGCCTGGGAGTGCCCGCCCCCGGCCGATACCACGAGTGCCTCAACACCGACTCGATGCATTACGGTGGCAGCAATGTCGGCACGCCCTTCGGCGTGGCCACTGCGCAGCGTGTGTGCAGCCATGGCAGGGACTGGTCGGTCCTGCTGAACCTGCCGCCTCTGGCCACCGTGATGTTCGAATGGACAGCCTGAAACCTCGCATCACCCTGCGGGCACGCACGCCGCAAGGCGCCATGTTGCCGGGTCGCCCGTGGCCCCTGGGCGCGACCTGGGACGGCCGGGGCGTGAACTTCGCCGTCTTTTCGTCGACGGCGCAACGTATCGAGTTGTGCCTGTTCGACGCCCGAGGCGAGCACGAGACGCGCCGCATCGACCTGCCGCTGCGCAGCAACGATGTGTGGCACGGCTACCTTCCGGGGGCTGCACCCGGGCTGGTCTACGGTTTGCGCGCACACGGCCCGTGGCGCCCGGACCGGGGCCATCTGTTCGATCCGGCCAAGCTGCTGCTGGACCCGTATGCCCGCGACGTGGTCGGCCATTTCATCTGGCGCGACGAGCAGTTCAGTGCCGACCGGCGCTTTCCGCTGAACCGCGACGGGCGCGACAACGCCGCCATCGCGCTCAAGGCCCGCGTGGTCGCCGACACCTTCGACTGGGGCGACGACCAGTCGCCCGGCACGGCACTGCAGGACACGGTGCTGTACGAACTGCATGTGAAAGGCTTCTCGAAGCTCCTGCCGTCGGTGCCCGAACCGCTGCGCGGCACCTTCGCCGGCCTGGCGCATCCGGCGTCGGTGGCCCATCTGCGGCACCTGGGCATCACCGCCGTCTGCCTGATGCCCGTTTTCTACGCACTCGACGAGGAGCGGCTGGTGCAGATGGGCCTGCACAACTATTGGGGCTACAACTCGATCGCTTTTTTCTGCCCCGATCCGGCGCTGGCCAGCGCGCGGGCAGGCGCCGGCGTGCGCGACGAGTTCCGCTCCATGGTGCGCGCGCTGCATGCCGCAGGCATCGAGGTACTGCTTGACGTGGTGTTCAACCACACCGCAGAGTCCGGCGAAACCGGCCCGACGATCAGTTTGCGCGGTCTCGACAACACGGCCTACTACCGCCTGGCCGGTGTGCAGCCGGTGCGCTACGAAAACCACAGCGGTTGCGGCAACACGCTGGACATCCGCCACCCGGCGGTGCTGCGGCTGGTGATGGACAGCCTGCGCTACTGGGTGTCGGAGATGCATGTGGACGGTTTTCGCTTCGACCTGGCGACGGTGCTGGGCCGGGGCGACCACGGCTTCGAGCGTGAGGGTGCGTTCTTCACCGCGGTAGCGCAGGACCCGCTGCTGTCCACGGTGAAGATGATTGCCGAGCCCTGGGACATCGGACATGGCGGTTACCAGGTGGGCGGTTTTCCGCGCGGCTGGCTGGAGTGGAACGACAAGTTCCGTGACACCATGCGCTCATTCTGGCTCGGCGAGCTGCACCAGGGCGGCACCTCACGCGGCGAATTCGCCTTGCGCCTGTGCGCTTCGAGCGACTTGTTCCAACCGCGCCAGCGCCCGCCGACCGAATCGGTCAACTATGTCGTGGCGCATGACGGGTACACCCTGCGCGACCTGGTGAGCTACAGCGAACGCCGCAACCACGCCAATGGCGAGGACAACCGCGACGGGCACAGCCACAACCTGAGCGTCAACTGCGGCGTGGAGGGGCCGAGTGCAGACCCGACAGTGCTGCAACTGCGCGGCCGCCTGCAGCGCGCACTGCTGGCCTGCACGCTGTTGTCCCAGGGCACGCCGATGCTGTGCGCCGGAGACGAACTCGGGCATACCCAAGGCGGCAACAACAACCCCTACTGCCAGGACAACGCCACCAGCTGGCTCGACTGGTCCGCCGCCGACACCGACCTGCAGACTTATGTGGCCCGGGTGCTGGAACTGCGCCGCGCCGCGCAGCCGTTCGCCAACCACTGGTACAGCGGATTGCCCGACGCGCGAGGCCGCTACGACATGGCTTGGCTGGAGCCCGACGGCAGCTCCCTGCAGGGTGACGCCTGGCACAACACAACGGCACGGGCACTGGCTTGCCTGATCGGACGACCGGGGCGCGCCGGTGCACCCTTGCTGCTGCTGATCAACGCCGGCCGGGAATCCCGGTCCTTCCAGTTGCCGGCCGGTGAGTGGCAGGCGCTGCTCGACAGTGCCGAGCCGCACGGCCGCGTGCGCTGGCACGGGCAGGGCGAAGTGGTTGTGGAAGTAGCGGCGCACAGCCTGCAACTGTTCGCAGCCGCCGGCGCGGGGGTGGCATGAATTTTCATCGGGCCAGCGGCATCCTGGTGCACCCGACCAGCCTGCCGGGGACCAATGGCAGCGGCGACCTCGGCCCGGCCGCCTACCATTTCGTCGACTGGCTGGTGTCTGCCGGGCAGCGCCTGTGGCAGATCCTGCCCCTGGGCGGTATCGGACCAGGCAACTCGCCCTACATGAGCAGTTCCGCCTTTGCCGGCAACGTGTTGCTGATTGATCTGCAGGCGCTGCAGCAGGCTGGCTGGCTGGACGACAGCGCGCTGGTCCCGGCGCAGGGGTTTGCCGATGCACGGCTGCATTTTGACGTCGTCGTGCCGTGGCGCATGGAACGCCTGCAGCGCGCCGCAGCCGGGTTT
>JANOUM010000269.1:0-5470 GCA_031416855.1 Rhodoferax sp.
TCGCCCGCGTCGCGCCGGCGCGCTGCGTCCTGCACCATGCAGTGCGCGGCGTACCACTCGGCCTGGCTGTCGGCGAGCATCGCCTGCACCAGCTGGAACTCGGCAATCGGCTGGCCGAACTGCTTGCGCTCCATGGCATACCGCAGGGCGTCGTCGAGCATGCGCCGTGCGACGCCCACACACACTGCGGCGATGTGGATGCGGCCCTTCTCCAGCACCTTCATCGCCGTCTTGAAACCATGTCCCTCGACATGCCCGATCAGGTTCTCCGCGGGCACACGGCAGTTCTCGAAGATCACGTCGCAGGTGTGGGCCCCGCGCTGACCCATCTTCTTGTCGATCCTGCCCAGGCTGATGCCGGGTGAACGCGCATCTACGATGAAGGCCGACACGCCGCCGGCGCCCTTGTCGGCCGGGTTGGTGCGCGCCATCAGCGTGAAAATGCCGGCTTGCGGCGCGTTGGTGATGTAGCGCTTGGTGCCGTTGACGATGTAGTGGTCGCCCTGATCATCGGTGTCGCGGATCGCCATGGTGCGCAAGGACGCCGCGTCCGAGCCGGCATCGGGTTCGGTCAAGGCGAACGACGCGATCAATTCGCCGCTGGCCAGCCGTGGCAGATACTCGGACTTCTGCTCCGTCGTACCGTCCATAAGGATGCCCTGGGAGCCGATGCCCACCGTGGTGCCGAACACCGACCGGAATGCGGGTGAGGTCTTGCCCATCTCGACCATCACCAGCGCCTCTTCCTCCATCGTCAGTTCCAGGCCGCCGTAAGACTCTGGGATCGTCAGGCCGAACAGGCCGAGCCGCTTCATCTCGTCGATGATGGCATCCGGGATGCGGTCGGTCTCGGAGACCTCCTGCTCGGCCGGCACCAGGCGCTCGCGCACAAACCGGCTGACGCTGTCGAGCAACGCGTTCAGTGTTTCCTGGTCTCGAATCATGTCCGCGCTCCTTTTCGGGTCATGTTACCTTGGGCTGCCCGGCGCTACCATCCACTAGCGCGGCGCTGCGCACCGGTGCCAGCACGCCTATGATCAGCTTCTGGTGCCCGGTGGCACGCGGGAGAAGTCAATGGCATCCGGAAAGATACTGGTCGCCCAGGGCGGCGGCCCCACGGCGGTGATCAACCAGTCGATGGTGGGTGTAGCCCTGGAGGCGCGGCGGCACCACAAGGTCGAGCTGGTGTATGGCGCGCGCCACGGCGTGCGCGGCATCGTGAACGAGGATTTCGTGGACCTCACCCAGGAGACCAGCCACAACCTGGAACTGGTGGCGGCGACCCCTTCCTCGGCGCTGGGCTCCACTCGAGACAAGCCCGACGCCCGCTACTGCCATGAGATCTTCGAGGTGCTGCGCCACCACGCAATCGAGCACTTCTTCTACATCGGCGGCAACGATTCCTCCGACACGGTGCGCATCGTGAGCGAAGAGGCCCACAAGGCGGCTTATCCGCTGCGCTGCATCCACATCCCCAAGACCATCGACAACGATTTGGTCGGCAACGACCACACACCGGGTTTCCCGTCGGCGGCCCGCTTCGTGGCGCAGGCCTTTACCGGCGTCAATCTGGACAATGCGGCATTGCCCGGCGTGTATGTGGGTGTGGTGATGGGCCGCCATGCCGGTTTCCTGACCGCGGCGTCGGCGCTGGGCAAGAAGTTCCCGGACGACGGCCCGCACCTGATCTACCTGCCCGAGCGCACTTTCGTGCTGGAGCAGTTCCTGGCCGATGTCAAGGCTACCTATGCGCTTTACGGTCGCTGCGTCGTGGCGGTGTCGGAGGGCATCCACGACGCCGCCGGCGTGCCGATGCTGGGCCTGCTGGCCAGGGAGCTGGAACAAGACGCCCACGGCAATCTGCAGCTCTCGGGCACCGGCGCCCTGGCCGACCTGCTGTGTGAGGAGATCCGCAGCAAACTCGGCATCAAGCGGGTGCGGGGTGACACCTTTGGCTACCTGCAGCGCTCCTTCATCGGTTGTGTATCGGACGTCGACCAGCGCGAGGCGCGTGAAGTCGGCGAAAAAGCGGTGCAGTTCGCCATGTGGGGCACGCAGGATGGTTCGGTGGCGATCAAGCGCACCGGGTTCTACTCGGTCGACTACGAGCTGCTGCCGCTGGCTGCCGTGGCTGGCAAGACGCGCGTGATGGACGAGGGATTCATCGCCCCCGACGGCACCGGCGTCACCGACGCGTTCCGGCTCTACCTGCGCCCCCTGCTCGGCTCCGGCATGCCCGACGCCTTCCGGCTGCGTGCGGCGCCGGTCGCCAAACGCGCGCGCTGATGTTCCTGGCGTCCAAACTGCTCGCCTTCGCAATCGAGCCGCTGTTCTGGGTGTTGGCCCTGCTATTGGCCGGCCTGCTGGCAGGGCGCCGGCGTCCTTCGTGGGGCCGCGGACTGGCCTGGGCCGCACTGCTGGCACTGATCGTGGGCATCTGGACCCCCATCCCGCTGAGCGTGATTCGCCACCTCGAATCGCGTTACCCACCGATTCCGGCAAATGCCGATCTGCGGGCCTATGTGGGTGTGGTGGTGCTGGGTGGCGCCCTGTCGCGCTCCGAGTTGTGGGAGGCCCACCACCAGGTGGCGCTCAACGATCAGGCCGAACGCATGACGACCGCCGTGGCCCTGGCCCGCCGCCATCCGCACCTTCAACTGTTGTACACCGGCGGCATTGCTTCTGTGGCGGGCGACGGTCTGACGGAATCGGTGCGGGCGCGGAAGTTCTTCGACGAGATGGGCGTGAATCCGGCGCAGGTGCTATACGAGGACCAGTCGCGCAATACCTACGAGAACGCCGTATTTAGCGCTGCAGTGCCCGGCGTACGCAAGACCGCACCCTGGCTGCTGCTCACATCAGCCAATCACATGCCACGCTCGATGGGTGTGTTCCACAAGGCCGGGTGGAACGTCACGCCGTTTCCGGTCGACTACCGGACGATCCCGGACATCGACTTGCTCGGCTTTTCGCTGTACTACGGCCCCAACACCTGGCAGACCGCCCTGCACGAGCTGGTCGGCTACTACGCCTACCGCTGGCTGGGCAAGCTCTGAGCGCTGCGCTCAGTGCCCTGGGCGGCTCGCCAACACCTTGTCGATGCGCCTGCCATCCAGGTCGACGACCTCGAAACACCAACCTGCGCAGTCGATCTTGTCGCCAGGGACCGGCAGACTGCCCGTCACCGCCATCAGCAGGCCGGCTACGGTGTTGTAGCGGCCACGGTCTTCGTCGGGGAGCTCGTCGATGTCGAGCCGGGCCTTGAATTCGCCTACCGGCATGGCGCCGTCCACCAACCAGGAACCGTCGTCGCGCCGCGTGGCCCATGCGTCCCCCTGGGCATGGGGCTGCAATTCACCCGTGATGGCCTCCAGCAGGTCATTGGGCGTGATCAGACCCTGCACCACGCCGTATTCATCCACCACCAGTACCATGCGAGTCGACTTGGCGCGGAACTGCTCGACCAGCTCCATGCCGCTCAGCGTCTCGGGCACGAAGACGGCGGCCTGGGTATGGGCCCCGATGCTGCCTTCGTGCGCCAGGCCCATATGAAGCAACTGCCCGACGCTGATCTTGCCCACCACGTCTTCCAATGAGCCCCGGCACACCGGGTACCACGAGTGGCTTCCGCGTTCGCCATCCTGGCCTACCTTGCGCAGGCATTGCGCCACCGAATCCGTGGCCTCGAGCCACTTGATGTCAGCGCGCGGCAGCATCATTGATGTCAGAGGCCGGTCGTCGAGCAGAAACACGTTCTGTACCATCTGGTGTTCGTGCTCCTCGATCAGGCCGGCGTCCACCCCCTCCTCCAGGCTGGCGGCGATTTCCTCCTCGGTCACCGCGCGGTTGCCCGCTGTGTCGATCCGCAACAATTTGAGCACACCCTGGGTACACGCCGTCAGTAGCCAGACAAAGGGTTTGGCGCCGGTGGCGACCCAGGTCATCGGACGCGCCACCAGCCGGGCCACCGGCTCCGGATACAGCTGGCCAATGCGCTTGGGCACCAGTTCCCCGAACACGATGGTGATGAAGGTGATCGCCGTCACGACGATACCGGTGGCGGTGAAGGCGGCGGCGCGCTCGGACAAACCCAGCCCCTGCAGCCAGGCAGCCACACCACCGCTGAAGGCCGCCTCACCGACGATGGCGTTGATCATCCCGATCGAGGTGATCCCCACCTGCACGGACGACAGGAAGCGGGTCGGATTGTCGAGCAGCTTGAGTGCCGCCTGCGCGCCCCGGTCGCCGGCCTCGGCCATGTTGAACAGCCGCACCTTGCGACTGGCCGTCAACGCCAGTTCGGACATCGCAAAGGCGCCATTGAGCAAGGTCAGCAGCGCGATCAGCAATATGTCCATGGAACCGCAGGCAGAATCAACACCATGGCACTTTACCTGATCGGCGATATCCAGGGCTGCGACGACGCGTTGCGCCGGATGCTGGATACGATCGCTTTCTCACCGAGCCGCGACACCCTGTTTGTACTGGGCGACTTGGTGAACCGCGGCCCTGACTCGCTGGCGGTATTGCGACGCATCGGGCAAATGGGCAGCTCCGCCCGCTGCCTGCTGGGCAACCACGACCTGCATCTGCTGGCCGTCGCCCATGGCGTGCGTCTGCCGCACCGGGGTGACACGCTCACGTCGATCCTGGACGCGCCGGATCGCGACGCGCTGCTGGATTGGCTGCGTCACCAGCACATGGCCCTGCTGGAAATACTGCAGGGCCACCCGGTGTTGATGGTGCACGCGGGGGTGGTGCCGTCGTGGACCGCGCAGCAGACCGTGATGTTGGCACACGAGGTCGAGCAGGTGCTGCGCGGCCCCGGACTGGTGCTTTTCCTGACCGACATGTATGGCAACCGACCAGCGCGCTGGCGCGACGACCTGTCAGGGGCCCAACGCCTGCGCTGCATCGTCAACGTCCTCACGCGCCTGCGTTTTTGCACGGCCGAGGGGGATATGGATTTCGACACCAAAGATGGCGCTGCAGCGGCGCCAGAAGGCTTCCTGCCCTGGTTCGACATCCCCGGGCGCCGGACGGCCGGTTGTACGGTCGCGTTCGGGCACTGGTCGACGCTGGGCTGGCTCGGCCGGGACGACGTGTTGTCGCTCGACACCGGCTGTGTGTGGGGTGGTTCGCTGAGCGCGGTCCGCGTGCAGCCGGGCACCGACGCGGCCGGATACCCGGCTTGCGAGCTGATTCAGGTGCCGTGTACATGACCCCGGATGCCGGCCTGTGATCCGGGACCGCCGACGGCGCTTCAACCCGGTTCGGTTTCGGGTGTCTGTTCGGGTTGGGGATCGGTCTTGAACAAGGCGGCGACGCGACGTTTGGATTTGATGTTGGCCGAAATGCTGCGCGCAGGACGCGCCGTCGAGGGCTCCCAGGCAGGCGCCGCGTCCGCGGCGGCACTGGGCGCCTCGTAGGGCTTGTCGAAAAACGGGTCGCGCGATACCGGCGGCGGTCG
>JANOUM010000270.1:0-3593 GCA_031416855.1 Rhodoferax sp.
ATCTTCTCGGTTGACAGGCGTCCGATCGACGCCACCGCCGGCACGGGTGCCGCGCCGGCGGCGGTGATCCCGTGGCCGACTGCCGCGTGGGACTTGTGCACCTTGGCCGCTGCGGCAATACGCACCTTGGCGGTGATGTCCGCGGCCAGCAGCTGCAGGCCGTCGGCGACGCCGATCTTCGGCTTGGCGACGAAGTCGACGGCACCCAGCTCCAGGGCCCGCAAGGTGGCCTCGGCGCCGCGTTCTGTGAGGGTGGACACCATCACCACCGGCATCGGCCGCAGGCGCATCAGCCGGGCCAGAAAATCCAGCCCGTCCATGCGCGGCATCTCGATGTCCAGGGTGATCACGTCCGGATTGAGCTCGCGAATCATTTCGCGTGCCAGCAGCGGGTCTGCCGCCGCCCCGACGCACACCATGTCCGGTTGCCGGTTGATGATCTCGGTCAGCAGGCTGCGCACCAGAGCCGAATCGTCCACCACCACCACGCGTGTTTTTGTCATTGTTGTGTGGTCCTTCAGAAAAGGTCGACCGAACCGGCGCCGCCAGCCCGGGGCGCGAACCGTTGCTCGGCAGCGCGCTCCTGCGCCCGCAGTGCGGCGGCCTGTGTCGGTGCCAGTCGCTTGACCATGGCCTTGCCGCTGGCCGGCAGGAAACACACCTTGCGCGGGTAGATGTCCAGCACGTCCTTGCTGACCACCGGAATATGTTCGGTCCTGAGGTAGTCGAGCACGAAGCTGGTATTGCGCGCGCCGACGTTCATGCTTTCCATGCCGGCGATCACCTGCCCGCCCCCGAATACCTTGGCCTCCAGGTGCTGGCGCGAGGCGCCGCGCTGGAGCATTTCACTGATCAGCAGTTCCATGGCGTAGGACCCGTAGCGCCCGTCGTCCGCGCTGCCTTCGGGCAGCATGAAGTGGTTCAGGCCGCCCACTCGCGCGCAGCCGTCCCACAGGCAGGCCGCGATGCACGAGCCCAGCGTGGTCATGATCAGCGTGTCATCGGTTCCGACGTAGTATTCGCCCGGCAGCACCTTGACAGCGATGCTCTGGAAGTGGGTCTCAAACCAGAAGAACGACGCCTCGCGGGGCTTGCGCGGCGCCGCCTTGAGCCGCGCCAGATGGGCCGCCCAGGCGTCGCCGGCTGGTCGTTGGTGGGTGGCGCTGTCGGACATGGCGGGCTGCTAGACGCACTCGTAGACGGTTTTTTCGCGCAGGCGGAACAGGTCGCGCGATTCGCCGAAATTCTCGGAGTGCCCGGCGAACAACAGCCCGTGGGGCCGCATCGCCCGGCGTATGCGCTCCAGCACCAGGCGTTGGGTGGGGCCGTCGAAATAGATCATGACGTTGCGGCAGAACACGATGTCAAACGGTTCGCCCAGCGACCAGTGGCCATCCATCAGGTTGAACGGGCGGAACTCGACCAGCCGGCGCAACGCAGGCTTGACGCGCATGAACCCGCTGTTGTTGCCGGTGCCGCGCAGGAAATGGCGCTTCAGCAGGTCGGCGCTCAGGCCGCGGGAATCCGCCGGGTAGATGCCCTCCGCTGCCCGTGCCAGCACCTTGGTGTCGATGTCGCTGCACAGGATCTGTACCGGCGCCGCGTAGCCGAGCGTTTCGGCCACGGTGATGGCCAGCGAGTAGGGTTCCTCTCCGGTGGACGCTGCATTGCACCAAATGCGCTTGCGCCGCCCCGGGTGGCGCACCAGTTCCTTCGCGAGCACCGGGAAATGGTGGTCTTCGCGAAAGAACGCGGTGAGGTTGGTGGTCAGGCAGTTGACGAACTCCTGCCACTCGCTTTCGCTGTCCGGCCCGCGGGCCTGCTCGAGCCACTGCAGGTACTCGGCAACACTGCCGTAACCCACCTCGCGCAGGCGGCGCGACAGGCGGCTGTAGACCATGGCCTGTTTGCCGGCATGCAGGCTGATGCCCGCGCGCTGGTGGATCAGCGTGCGGACCCGGTCGAAGTCGGCGCCCGAGAAGCCGAATTCGGTACCCGGGACGTTATCGTTGAGCGCCATGGTTGCCTGGGGGCTGGCGGCGCGGCAGGGCGCGGCGTGTCGCTGTGTCGCTGCCATGCGATGCCGGTGCCGGGGTCATGAACCGCGCGCCGGTCCGGGTCGGGACTTCCGGCGCACGGGCGCTGCGTTCGACCCGCAGGTGATGCCATGGCAGGCGGGCGCGTTCCTCACCGTCGGCGCGTGAAAGTATCGGTTCATGGTGTTTGGTGCGTGTCGACAGTCGTTGGCCGTGATCGAATGGCAACTGTAGGGCGTTGCCTTGTCGCGCGACATCGGGGGGATACCTGAGTCCGGCCGGAAAAACACCTGACAGGCGGCAAAACCGCCACCAATGCCCCTATGATCCAAAATTGTGTGACTACTGCAACCCCAAGGAACAGCCGTGAGCGACCTTTCCCAATTGAAGTTCCTCGTCGTCGACGATTTTTCCACCATGCGCCGCATTGTGCGGGGTCTGCTGAAGGAAATGGGCATCACCAGCGTCGATGAGGCGGAGGACGGCGCCATCGCATTGAACATGCTCAAGGGCAAGCCATACGATTTCGTCGTGTCCGACATCAACATGCCCAACATGAACGGCTTCGATCTGCTCAAGGCGATCAAGGCCGACCAGGATCTCAAGCACCTGCCGGTGTTGATGGTGACGGCCGAAGCCCGCAAGGAGGACATCGTGCTGGCAGTGCAAAGCGGCGCCGCCGGCTACATCGTGAAGCCCTTCACCAAGGCCACGCTGGAAGACAAGGTCATCAAGATCATGCAAAAGCGCGCCGCCGCGGGCTGATGGCGCGCTGCGGCACACGAAGCTCCCCACATGAATGACAACCCGACCCCTATGGCTGCGGCCTCCCCCGAAGTGTTCCAGCAGTTGGGCCAGCTCACGCGGCAGTTGCACGACACGCTGGGCCAGCTCGGCTTGATGCCCAAGCTGAGGCAGTCCGTCGAAGGCCTGCCCGATGCGCGCAGCCGGTTGAGCTACATCGCACGCAAGACCGGGGAGGCGGCCGACAAGGTGCTGACCGCAGTCGAACTGGCCAAGCTGGAGCACGCCGGCATCGCGGCGTCAGGCAAACGGCTGAGCGCCAGCCTGACTGCCGGTATCGCACCGGCCGCAACGATTGCCGGCGTGATGGCGTTCGTGGGCGAGGTCGAGGCGGCGACGACCCGGATCGACCAGCACCTCACCGACATCATGCTGGCGCAGGATTTCCATGACCTGACGGGTCAGGTGGTGGCCAAGGTCGTGGCGCTGGCCACCGACCTCGAAGACAGCCTGGTCAAGCTGCTGGTGCAGGTTGCGCCGTCCGAACTGGTGGTGCCAGAGTCCGCGCTGGCGGACCTGCATGGCCCGGTTGTTGACGCTGCCGGCCGCACCGATGTCGTCAGCAGCCAGGGCGAGGTCGACGACCTGCTGGCCAGCCTGGGTTTCTGAACTCAGAGCTGGAACACCTCGACCGAGCGCGCCATCGATGCGGCGCTGTGGTTAAAGGCCCGCGGCGCACGCGGCCGACTCCTCCACCAGCGCGGCTTTTTGCTGCGTTGCCGTGTCAAGCTGCGTCACCGCCGCGTTGACCCG
>JANOUM010000271.1:0-7657 GCA_031416855.1 Rhodoferax sp.
GCCGGATCGAGAGGTACGGTTGAGGCCGCAGGGGTCAGCAGAAGCCGTAGTACCGGAGCCGTCGGGCCGGGAAGGGCCGAACATCAAGAGAGGATGAGTACTTTGAGCAGCTTGAGGGATGAACGAGGAAGGCAGAAACCCCAGGATATGGGGACTACTGGACAGAGGCGGGAAGTGAAGCTTCCCTTGACTGACCCGAGTGCCGAGCCGTCCCCAGCGCGAGACGAGGGAGAATCCAACGTAGAGTTGTGGGGACAGGTATGGGAACGAGAGAACCTGTTCACAGCGCTGAAGCGAGTAGAGCGCAACGCAGGCGCACCGGGTATCGACGGAAAGACGGTGGCCGACCTGCGGACGTACCTGAAGGAGCAATGGTTGGAGATCAGGGCCGCGCTCGAAAGCGGAGCCTATCAACCGAGCCCGGTGCGGCGGGTAGAGATACCCAAACCGGATGGAGGGGTAAGGTTGCTGGGGATACCGACGGTGATCGATCGTTTGCTCCAACAGGCGATCGCACAGGTGCTCACGCCGATCTTTGAGCCGAGTTTCTCGGAGTCGAGTTTCGGCTTTCGACCGGGCCGCAACGCACACCAGGCGATCAGGCAGGTACAGGCGACGGTACAGGAAGGCAGAACCATCGCGGTGGATATTGACCTGGCAAAGTTCTTCGACACCGTGAATCACGATGTGTTGATGGCGTTGCTGGCCAAGACTATCGGCGACAAGGCACTGCTGAGCCTGATCGGACGCTACCTGCGCGCGGGGGTGCTGGTCGGTGAGCACGTAGAACCAAGCGAGGTGGGAACCCCACAAGGCGGACCACTCTCGCCTTTGCTGGCAAATATCCTGCTTGACCAACTCGACCGCGAGTTGCAAAGGCGGGGCCATCGCTTTGCACGCTACGCCGATGACATGATCATTCTTGTCAAGAGCGAGAGGGCGGCACAGCGCGTGATGAACTCGATCACACGATACCTGCAAGACATCCTCAAGCTCAAGGTGAACCTGGCCAAAAGCCGAGTCGCACCGATGCGAGAGTGCGGCTTTCTGGGTTTTACGGTCCTCACCAAGAAGATCAGCTGGACGTACAAAGCGCAGGCTAACTTCAAGCACCGGATCAAGGAACTCACGGGACGCAGTTGGGGGGTCAGCATGGGCTACCGGTTGCACAAGCTGGGGCAATTTCTGCGGGGCTGGGTGGCGTACTACGGAATCAGCGAGTACTACCGCCCTGTGCCCGAACTGGACAACTGGATCAGGCGGCGCATCCGCATGTGTTACTGGAAACAGTGGCGCTGGGCGCGCACCAAAATCCGAAACCTGTTGGCGCTGGGTGTGAACCCAAAGTCAGCCATCCTGCATGGGATGAGTAGCAAAAGCTACTGGCATATGTCCAGAACCCCGGTCGTGCACCAGGCCCTATCGAACGCGTGGTTGAGAGCACAAGGCTTGCTCAGCGTGAAAGACCTCTGGCAAAAGGCGCAGACCCGCGCGAGCGCCAAGGCAGGCAACACTTCGTCGAGCGTGCCAACTTGTTGAACCGCCCACTGCGGACCCGCACGGTGGGTGGTGTGGGGGCTGGAGGCTAGAAACCTCCGGCTACCCGATTGGACGAGCCCGGATGACAAGCCGGCGAGAGGTACAGAAAACACGGCTTGGAAGTTTGCCCGGCGCTCAGGGCCGGGTAGCTCACGTGGCCTGCCCCTGTGCCGAGACACTAAAACCATAGAAATCGAGGTGTGCCCACCGGTCGGCTCCAAAGCGCGATGTTCGACCTGCCGTCGCCCGGGGGTGACCTGCGACCGCCTGGGTGCGTGCCGATTGGAGTTCGTCCCCTTTTGGGACCTCATCATGGCTTCTCTGCTGTGGGCGTCACAAGAGCACCCAGCCAGCCAACTCGTCATCGTCACGCGGGTCTAAAATGCGACCATCGCCACTCGGAGTAGCGCCATGTCCGCCCTGCTAGACGAACTTTCCAAAAAGGCCAAAGAGCTGGCCCTGGAAGAGCGCGCTCAGCTAGCGCAGGAACTCATGGAGTCCGTTGATCAAGAGTCGGACCCAGAAATAGAAGCAGCCTGGGAAACGGCGATCGCTTCACGCATCACAAAGTACGAGCGCGGCGAAGCCAAGTTGATTCCTGCGTCAGAAGT
The DNA here is from genome assembly GCA_031416855.1 of Rhodoferax sp. GTDB lineage: Bacteria > Pseudomonadota > Gammaproteobacteria > Burkholderiales > Burkholderiaceae_C > CAISIP01. The sequence continues at coordinate 2,151 of JANOUM010000271.1, forward strand.
CTTTGAAGCTGCGAGACGGCTCACGCAGTGAAGGCGGTTCGCTTCCTTGAGGAGGCTCTTGAAGAGTTTCTCGATCAGGTTGCGTACTACGAAGACCGCGAAAAAGGACTCGGCGAGCGTTTCCGTCTTGCGGTGCAAGCAGCAACCGTGCTGGCGGCAACGCATCCCAAGCTGGGTTCGCCATGGAAGCTCCGCACACGAAGGGTGTTTCCCAAAGGGTTCAGGTTCTCGGTCGTCTATCGCATAGAGCCAGAAGAACTTGTCGTATTTGCAGTGGCGCACTTCCGACGAAGGCCCACATATTGGCGGCGCCGCGTGTGACGCCAATCGGGTATTGCCCCAGGTGGCGTAGCCATTATCGAAGGAAACCAACCCTGCTCGCCGCAGAGGTCGGGGTGGGCGGCGCAGCGGCATCAAGGCGGAGGCGTCGGCGATAAGCCGGCACGGGGTCCCGCCGCAGAGCCGCGCACGCCGGCCTCAGCGGCTCGCCAAAGCGTCTGCGTGCGGCTTTCCCTGCCCTGGGGTTCCTGGTTTTCAAACGCGATTTGGCACGAGCCCGACCGGGCGCGCCCGTTGTTGTCAAGGTCGCATCGAGACCGGCGGGCCCGCAAGGCTCGTGGCATGGTTCGGGCTGTCCTGGCCGCGATACCGCGCAGGGTTGCTGGCAGGATCACCGGCTCAAACAAGAAGGATGTGTGGCGTGGGTTTTTTTCTGGGCATAGACACCGGTGGCACCTTCACCGACGCGGTGCTGCTCGACGCGCGCAAGCAAGTCGTGGCCGCGGCCAAGAGCCTGACGACGCGTTTTGACCTGGCGGTCGGCATTGCCGGCGCGCTGGACCAGTTGCCTGCCGACTGGTTGCAGACGGTGGAACTGGTCTCGTTGTCCACCACGTTGACCACCAACTCGGTGGTCGAGGGCAAAGGCTCGCCGGTGTGCGTGTTGCTGGCCGGCTACGACGCGGCACAGATCAAGGCCAGCGGCCTGGTCGATCTGCTTGGGTCAGAGGCCATCGTGTCCTTGCCCGGTGGTCACGATGCCGGCGGATTCGCCACGGCAGCGCTGGACGAAGCCGCGGCGCGGACCGCCATCCTGCACCACGCACCGCGGGTGTCCGCATTCGCCATCTCGGCCAGCTTCGGCGTGCGCAACCCGGAGCATGAACTGCAATTGCGCGCCTGGGTCGAGGCACTGTGCGACCGGCCGGTCACCTGCGGGCACGAACTGGCATCCAGCCTGGGCGCACCGCGCCGGGCGATGACGGTGGCCCTGAATGCACGCATGGTGTCGCATGTCAAGCAGCTGATCGACTCGGTGCGCGCCACACTCGCCGCGCGCCACATCGAAGCGCCGCTGATGATCGTCAAGGGCGACGGCAGCCTGATCAATGTTGAGAGCGCGCTGAAACGCCCGGTGGGGACGGTGTTGTCCGGCCCGGCCGCCAGCGTGCTGGGCGCCTGCGCGCTCAGCGGACACCAGGACGCGATCGTGGCCGACATGGGCGGCACCACCACCGACATTGCGGTGGTGCGCGGCGGGCAGCCCGAGCTCAGCTTCGACGGCGCCATGGTGGGGCAGTGGCGCCCGATGGTCGAGGCCGTGAAGATCTACGCCATCGGCCTGGGGGGCGACAGCGAGGTGCGTTTCGGCGGCGGCGAGGGCCTGGTGATCGGCCCGCGTCGCGTGGTGCCGCTCAGCCTGTTAGTGCACCAGCATCCGCATTTGTTGGCGGTGATCGAGCGCCAGCAGGCCGAGTCGCCGCACGCCAGCCAGATCCGTTTTGCGCAGCGCCTGCATGCCGACGCCGCCGGGTTGCTGCAGCTGGCACCGGACGAACTGGCCGCCTGGGAGCGCCTCGCCGGTGGCCCGGTCGACCTGGAACGCGCCAACATCGAGGAACGCGGCCTGTCGCGTGCGCTGGCGCGGCTCGAACGCAAGGGTCTGGCCATCTACAGCGGCTTTACCCCGACCGACGCGGCGCATGTGCTGGGCCTGTCCACGCACTGGAGCCGCGATGCCGCGGTGTTCGGCGCCCGCGTCTGGGCGCGCCAGATGCGGCACCTGTACGGCCTGGGTACCTGGCTCCAGGGCGATGCCGAGGGCCCGGCGCGCCAGGTGGTGGACAAAGTGATCGACACCATCTGCCAGAAGCTGATCGAGGCCGGCCTCAATGACGCTGACCAGATGAACGAAGGCAACGCCGGCAAGATGGCGGCATTGCTCACCGGCATGGTCCTGCACGGCAACCGGTCTGGCGGCCCGCGGCCGGTGTTCGCCCTGAAATTCGCGTCCGGCATGCCTCTGGTGGCGGTGGGCGCGCCGGCGGGCAGCTATTACCCGCCGGTGGCGCAGGCACTCGGTGTGCGCCTGGAGTTGCCGCCTTTCGCCGAAGTAGCCAATGCAGTGGGCGCGGTGCTGGGCCAGGTGTCGCAACGCGTGCACCTGACCGTCTCGCAGCCGGTCCGCGGCGTGTACCGGGTGTTTGCCAAGACCGGGCCGCGCGACTTCGACACCGTGGCGGCGGCCATCAGCCATGCCCAGCAGCTCGCATCCGTCGACGCGCTGCAGCATGCGCTCGCGGCGGGAGCGCAGCAGGCCACCGTTACGCTGAGCCAGCTGGACAACCAGGTCCGCAACGACATCGACGGCGACATGTTCTTCGAGGCCCGGGTCACCGCCACGGCCAGCGGTCCGCCGAGAACCCGGACCCAACTCCCGATGCAGGCTGTCGGCCATGGCGAGTTCGCGCCACTGGATTGAAGCCACGCTGGCCGGCCACGGCCTGCGTGTGCGGGGCGGCTGGATCCCGGCAGCCAGCGACGCCCTGCCCGGCCTGCCGCATGGCCGGACGCCGGCCGTGGTCTGGATGGTGGGGCAGGTGGGCTCGGAAGTCTGGCCTGCGTTTGCCGGCTCGGTTTTTGCGCGTGATGGTCTGCCCGATCCAATGGACCGCTGGTGCAAATCAATCGGTAATCCTCTGGCCCGCATGCTGGGCGGCGTGGCCTTGTACCCGTCCGATGGGCCACCCTGGCATCCGTTCCCGCAATGGGCGGCGCGGGCCGAGCCGGTTCAGGCCAGCCGGCTGATGCTGCAGATCCATCCGCAGCACGGCTTGTGGCATGCCTACCGCCTTGCGCTGGTCCTGCCGGTGCTTGCGCCCGAAGACGCCGACCGCCTGGCGGTCCTGCCGCCCGGCGCGTCGGATATTTGCGCGCGCTGCGACGGCCAGCCCTGCCTGCGGGCTTGTCCGGTGGACGCGTTCACCGGCACCAGCTACCGTGTGGACAGTTGCGCCGCCCACCTGCACCAGCCGCAAGGCGCGGCGTGTCTGCAGGGTGGCTGCCTGGCGAGGCGCGCATGTCCCGTGGCTGCCGACCTGCAGTACCAGCCTGCGCATGCGGCGTTTCACATGGCGGCGTTTGCGCGGCGCGTCTGTTAGCCTGGTGACCCCGGAACCAGATCGGAGCCGGCCACCCGTCGATTCCTGCCACTAAAAATTCAACGTGAACACCCTACCCGCAGACAAGTCCTTCGATGCATTGAACGAGCGCGTCGCCGCGATCAACGATGTGCTCAATGCCGCCTCGGTCCTGGTCTGGGACTCGCGCACCATGATGCCCGCGGGTGGAGCCACCAGTCGCGGCCAACAGATCGCCACCCTGACCCGCGTGGCGCTTGACATGCTGCTGCACGACGATACCGAACGCGCGCTGGACGTGGCCGATAACGCACTGGCAGCCGCGGCACCGGATGATCGTCGCCACGCGATGGTGTCGCAGGTGCGCCAGGCCGTGGCGCACCACCGCCGCGTTCCGGCTGGACTGACGCAGCAACGCGCCGCGTTGCGTACCGTGGCACAGGCGGCCTGGGTTGACGCGCGCGAGCACAGCGATTTCTCACGTTTTGCACCGCACCTTGCGCAGACCATCGCCCTGTCGCGGCGCTACGCCGACTGCGTAGGATGGAGCGTTCACCCCTATGACGCGATGGTGGCCACTTACGAACCCGGGGAGACGGCGGGCAGCCTGCGCCAACTGTTCGCCGAGCTGCGTGCCGGCATCCTGCCGATCCTCGCCGGCAACCGCGCACGGGCTCCTGCACGCCGTGACTTCCTGTTTCGCGACTTCCACCAGGAGGGCCAGCGCGTGTTCGGTTTGAGTCTGGCGCGCAAGCTGGGCTACGACCTGCAGCACGGTCGGCTCGACGCCACAGTACACCCGTTCGAGGTGTCTTTCACGCGCGACGATGTGCGCATTACCACCCGCTACAACCGCAACTACCTGCCCGCCTCGCTGTTCGGGACGGCCCATGAAACCGGACACGCGCTGTACGAGCAAGGCGTCTGTCCGGACTACACGCGCAGCGTGTTCGCCACCGACCTGATCGGCCTGTACGCCGTAGGCGGCACCAGCTTCGGCATGCACGAATCGCAGTCGCGCCTGTGGGAGAACCACATCGTGCGCAGCCCCGACTTCTGGCGCCTGCACTTCGCAGAGCTGCAGGCCGAGTTCCCGGAGCAGCTCGGTGATGTCGACGCGCCGGCGTTCTACCGCGCCGTGACCCATGCCGAGCCGGGGCTGATCCGGGTCGAGGCGGACGAGCTGACGTATGACCTGCATGTGATGCTGCGGGTGGAAATCGAATGCGCGCTGATGGACGCCTCGCTGGATGTGGCGGACCTGCCTGCCGTCTGGAACCAGGCCGTGCGGCGCGACCTGGGGCTGGAAGTGCCGCGCGATGCCCTCGGTGTGCTGCAGGATATCCATTGGTCGAGCGGGTACATCGGGTCGTTTCCGTCCTACACCATTGGCAACGTCACCGCGGCGCAGTTGATGGAGTCCTTGCGCCGTGACGACGCCGGGCTGGATGGCGCGATTGCCGCCGGCAACTACGCCGCCCTGGCGGACAAGTTGCGCCACGCTGTGTGGCAGCATGGCCGGCGCTATTCGCGCGAGCAACTGCTGACCCGGGTGACGGGTCGGGGTCTCGATGCGGCGCCCTACATCGGGTACCTGGAGCGCAAGTACCTGCAGGCACATTGACCCGCCGGTACTTGCCGAGACCGGCCACTTCGCGCTGATGCCCTGGCTGCCAGGCACGGCGCTGACTCATGCGCTGGCCCTGACCGACCGACTGGCGTGGCGTGTCTGGCGCGTGGTCGGTGCCGCTGATTATCCTGACCGGGCCGTGCCCGTGTCGTGCGCTGTCGCAGGCGGGCGGGCGGGTAACATGTCCTCCTGCACGAAAGGGACGCACCATGGACCACCAGCTATTCCGACAGCAATTGACCACGGAAGGTTTTGACGAGGTGTTCGACAAGACCTTGCCGGCCGGGCAGTTTGTCGCCGCCCACAACCACCCGTTTGCCGTCAAGGCGCTGGTGACGTCGGGCGAGGTTGCGCTCGGTGTTGCGGGTGTCGTGACCACGTACCGCACCGGAGACGTGTTCACCATGCCTCGGGGGTGCGAACACACCGAACAATATGGCGACGCGGGTGTCAGTTAC
>JANOUM010000272.1:0-1509 GCA_031416855.1 Rhodoferax sp.
CGCAGGCGCTTGCCGCCAGTGGCCCGGTGGTGGTGGAAGTGGACATGGCGGCCTGGGGCCCGTTCGCGGCCAAGTTCGCCGGGCCGATCTTGAAGAAGGACTAGGAGGTTTCCATGCGCAAGCTCACGTTGGTCGGGTTTGGTGCCATCGGGCGCACGCTGTACCAGCGCCTGCAGGGCCACATGCGCCTGGTGGTCGACACAGTCGTGGTACCGCCGCGCAGCGTGGTGGCGGTGCAGGCGATGGTGGGTGCCGGCACCCGGGTCTGCAGCGAGGTGCCCGATGACACCTACCTGCTGCTGGAATGCGCCGGTCACGAGGCCCTGGTGACCCACGTGTTGCCGGCACTGGAACGCGGCGTGGAGTGTGCCGTGCTCTCGGTCGGCGCCTTGTCGGAGCCAGGCCTGCCGGAGCAGTTGGCGGACGCGGCACACCGTGGCGGCACCCAGTTGCATCTGCTGCCCGGCGCGATCGGCGGGGTGGACGCGATCGCCGCTGCCAGACAGGCCGGGCTGGATTCGGTGACCTACACCGGGCGCAAGCCGCCGCTGGGATGGCGCGGCACACCGGCACAGGACCTGGTCGACCTGGACACGCTGACCGCCCCCTTCGTGATCCTGGAAGGGAGCGCCCGCGAGGCCGCGCGCCTGTACCCCAGGAACGCCAACGTAGCGGCCACGGTGTCACTCGCCGGCCTGGGCCTGGACGCGACGCGTGTGCGGCTGGTCGCAGACCCGACGATAAGCGACAACATCCACGAGATCGTCGTGCGGGGTGCCTTTGGCGATATGCAGATCACCATGCGCGGCAAGCCACTGGCAGACAACCCCAAGACCTCCGCGCTGACAGTGTTATCCGCGCTGCGGTTCCTGGAGAACCGCGTTGCAGCGCTCACCATATGACAGAAAAGATCCAGACCCTGATCGCCGGACACTGGCGCGATGCCAGCGGCCCCGCGTACAGCACCGAATACCCGCACGATGCCAGCACGGTCGCGACGCTGCACGCGGCCAGCGTCGCTGACGTGGACGAAGCGGTGCAGGCGGCCGAGGTGGCGCGTCTCAAACCGAGTTGGGCCGGGCTCAAACCGCATGAGCGCGCCGCCATCCTGCACCGCATCGCGGCAGGCATTCGCGCGCGCGGGGAGGAACTGGCGCAGCTGCAACGCCTGGACAACGGCAAGCCGATCAAGGAAACCCGTGCGCTGGTGGCCAGCGCGGCGGGCACTTTTCAATACTTTGCAGCCGCGTGCGAGACCTTCGAAGACGCGGTGACACCCCAGCGTGGCGACTACCTGTCGCTCAGCCTGCACCAGCCGCTGGGTGTGGTGGGGGCCATCACCCCCTGGAATTCGCCGATCGCCAGCGAAGCGCAAAAGCTGGCGCCGGCCTTGGCGGCGGGTTGCGCCGTGGTGTTCAAGCCGGCCGAGATCACGCCCCGCATGGCGATCGAGCTGGGCCGCATCGCCGAGGCGGCGGGTGTGCCCAGGGGCATCCTGAGCGTGTTGCC
>JANOUM010000273.1:0-7964 GCA_031416855.1 Rhodoferax sp.
CCATCGCGCCCCATGAAATGCTGCAGTCCGCAGCGGTGCGCGGGCACCGGCGTCTTGGTCGACAGCATCTGCGCCAGTCGCAGCACCTCGCCGCTGCGCACCAGGCGGCTGGCCCGCAGCACTTCGTCGGGCCCGATCAGATTCAGCGCGCCGCGCTCATCCTGCGGTCCCCAGCGGTTCCATGCGTTGGTGTTGTTCACCGGAGTAACTTTGCTCTGCGAACTGCGGTGCTGAGCCCCTTCGGGCGGCCGTACGCGGCTCATGGGGTTCCCATGCGGGCCGTCAGTTTGCGCGCCGCCTCGCACAATCGTCCGACGGCCGGGTCATGCTCGGTGAACTGCGGCGACTCGCCCATCATCGTGAGAGCCAGCACGATGTTGCCGGTTGCGTCGAACACCGGCGCGCTGACCGCGCTCACACCGCGTTCATTGACGTCCGGGATGATGGCGCCATAGATAGTGCCGAGTTGCCGCTCGCGCACCAGCGCCAGATGCGCATCCACCGCTTCGCGCGAGTGGAATTCGGCGTTCGGGCAGCCGCTGGCGACCGCGATCTCGGCCTCCAGGTAGCGCGCAGTGCGGCGCCGGTCGGAGTAGGCGGCAAATACCTTGCCGGTCGCGGAGCCCAGCAACGGCAGCACCATGCCGCAGCGCAGGTCGACCGGCAGCGGCTTGCGCGCCTCGATCCACCAGATCAGCGTCGGCCCGAAGTTGCCCCAGACACCCAGCCCCACGGTCTTGTCGGTCTCGTGGTTCAGATCTTCCAGGCAGGGCCGCGCCAGATGGACGGCGTTCAGGGTGGCCACATTGCCGGAGCCGCCGCCAACGTCGCTGGCGTTGTTGTAGGGGTGCACAACCATGTAGCGGCCGGCACCGAAGGCCAGTGGCTTGCGTGTGGTGGCCACGATGCGCTCGACCCGGCCCAGGAATATCGCGTGATCACCCCCGGGGTAGGTGGCTTCGGCTCGGCATTCCAGGTAGGCCGCGCAGCCGTCGATCAACGGGATGCCGCCGATCCCTGGTGTGGTGGGTATACCGGCAAACCGGTCGGCCACCGATTGGGCAAACTGGTTGGAGATCGCGACCTGGTCCTCGGCCAGGATGTTGACCACGAAACGCGTCGCCTGGTTGTACCCATTGAAAGTCCTGGCGCTGGTGCGCAGGCTCCACACGATCAGCGGCGGATCGAGCGACACCGAGTTGAAGGAGTTGGCAGTCATGCCGATGGGTCTTGCGTCGGCGTCGAGCGCGGTGATCACGGTCACACCGGTGACAAACGAGCCCAGGCAGCGGCGCAGTTCTGCCGGGTCGATGCAGGATGCCTCGGGCGGGTCGAGGGCGGGCAATGCCATGTTCGATGCTTCAGGCCGACCAGGGCCGCGCCTGCCGTTGGGCCCGCGGATCGGGCTTGCTGCCTTGTTTCCGCGGGTGGTTACCGTTAAGATTTTTAGGATGCTTAATGGTATTATAGACGTACTCATGAGTAAATCAGGGTTAACCCTTTTTTGGCTAGTCCGGATCCTGCAGAAAGTCCCCCATGCCGGTGCTCACCGGCATCGCCGATCTGCGGCAGCTGGCGCGTCGCCGGGTGCCGCGCATGTTCTTACACTACCTCGATGCCGGGTCCTGGACCGAAGGCACGCTGCGCGCGAACGAGACCGACCTGCAGGCCATCCGGTGGTGGCGAGTCGTCGGCCATCCACGCCATGAAATCACCCCTGCAGCCGATGCGCCACCACGGCCGAGCGCGTCGGGCGCCAGGCGATGGAGCATCGTTTCGAATTAGCGAAAACAGTTTCTATTTTCAGATAGAGTGCTGCCTGTTGACATGTTTGGCAGAAGCGTGAACGTGAGCACAGCCTTGCCATTCGTTGCGGAGGCCAGCTGCACCCAACCAGAAAGAAACCCACATGACCAGTACCTCCGCGGCCCTTCCCAGTCACCTCGATGCGGTCGTGATCGGTGCGGGCTTTGCCGGCATGTACATGCTGCACCGCCTGCGCAAGCTCGGGCTCAGAACCCGCGTCTTCGAGGTCGGTGAGGGTGTCGGTGGCACCTGGTACTGGAACCAGTACCCCGGCGCGCGCTGCGACGTCGAAAGCATGCAGTACTCCTATTCCTTCGACGAGGAATTGCAGCAGCAATGGGTCTGGAGCGAGCGATATCCCCGCCAGGAGGAAATTCTGCGTTACCTCAACCATGTGGCGGATCGTTTCTCGTTGCGCACGGACATCTCCTTCCAGACCCGCGTGACGAGCGCGGTGTACGACGAGACCAGCCGGCTCTGGACCGTCCACACCGACCGCGGCGACACGGTCGTTGCCCGCTACGTGGTCTCGGCCGTCGGCTGCCTATCGGCGGCCCAGGTGCCCGACATTCCCGGGCTCTCTACCTTCAAGGGCAAGCAGTACCACACCGGCCGCTGGCCACACGAGAAGGTTGACCTGAGCGGCACGCGGGTGGCCGTGATCGGTACCGGTTCGTCTGGTATCCAGACCATTCCCGCCATTGCCAGGGAGGCGGCGCAGGTCGTGGTGTTCCAGCGCACGCCTAACTTCAGCGTGCCGGCCTGGAACGGACCACTGAGCATTGCCGCCCAGGACGCCTGGAAGGCCAATTTCGCCGCGCACCGGCAGTTGGCGCGCACCACCAAGTCCGGCATCCTGTACGAATACCCGACCAGGGCCGTGACCGACGTGACGCCCGAAGAACTCCAGGCCGAATACGAAAAGCGCTGGGCGCGCGGTGGGCCGGGTTTCATGCACTGTTTCACCGACATCATGACCAGCAAGGCCTCCAACGACACACTGGTCGCATTCGTGCACCGCAAGATCCGTGCGATCGTGAAGGACCCGCAAGTGGCGGACCTGTTGTGCCCGACCGACCACCCGATCGGCTCCAAGCGGATCTGCGTCGACACCGGCTACTACGAGACATTCAACCAGCCGCATGTGCAGTTGGTGGACATCAAGGCCAGCCCGATCCAGGAAGTCCTGCCCAACGCCATACGCACGCTGAACGCCAGCTACGAGGTCGACGCGATCGTGTTGGCCACCGGGTACGATGCCGTCACCGGGGCGATCGTGAAGATCGACATCCGCGGCAAGGGCGGCCAGTCCCTCAAGGAAAAATGGCATGCCGGGCCGCGCTGCTACCTCGGGTTGATGAGCCACGGCTTTCCCAATCTGTTCTTCCTTACCGGGCCGGGCAGCCCCTCTATCCTGACCAACGTGGTGGTGTCCATCGAGCAGCATGTGGACTGGACGGCGCGCTGCATCGACGCCATGGAGCAAAAAGGCTTCACGGCCGCCGAGGCTGAACAGCCCCACGAGGATGCCTGGGTCGAGACGGTCAACAGTCTGGCCGCCAACACCTTGTTCCCGTCCACCGCGTCCTGGTTCATGGGCGCCAACATCCCCGGCAAGCCGCGCGTCTTTTTGCCCTACATCGGCGGTCTCGGCAAGTACACGAGCGTGTGCGAGGAAGTCGTCGCCAATGGCTACAGCGGCTTTGCAATGCGCTGAGGCGAAGGCCACCCACATGCCCACCGACCATACGCCATGACCACTTCCAGCGTGATCACGCCAGGTTCCCCCACGCATTCCATCGGCGTTGTCGGCGGCGGAACCATGGGTGTGGGCATCGCCTATGTCTATGCCGCAGCCGGCTGGCAGACCACGGTGGTCGAGCCCGATGACGGGCGTGCTCTGGTGATGCAGAAAATCATCAAGGACACGGCGCAGCAGGGCGTCAAGCGCGGCAAGCTCAACACCAACCAGGCGGCCCGGCTGGTCGACATTGTGCGGCGCGTCGCGTCGATCGCCGATCTGCCGATGCACCTGGACCTGGTGGTCGAGACCGTGCCCGAGCGGCTGGAACTCAAGCGCCAGGTGCTCGCGGCAATCGAGCTGCGCGCGCCGCAGATCATTGCGTCCAACACCAGCGCCCTGTCGATCGATGTCCTGGCGGCCGGCCTGCGCGACCCGGAAAGTTTCCTCGGCATGCACTTCTTCAACCCGGTGTGGTCGCTCGCCATGGTCGAGCTGATCCGTGGTGCCAGGACCTCCGAAGCTACGCTGGCGCTGGCTCAGGGCTTCGCCACCGCCACCGGCAAGCAGACCATCACCGTGCGCGACGTGCCGGGTTTCGCCACCAGCCGGCTCGACCTGATCGCCTCGCTGGAGGCCATGCGCATGTTGCAGGACGGCGTGGCCAGCGCGGAAGACATCGACAAGGCCATGGTGATCGCCTACCGCCACCCGATGGGACCGCTGCGCCTGAGTGACGTCGTGGGCCTGGACGTGCGGCTGGACATCGCGCGCAACCTGAGCATCGAGCTCGGCGAGCGTTACAACCCGCCACAGATCCTGCAGGACAAGGTTGCCGCCGGTGAACTCGGGCGCAAGAGCGGCCGCGGCTTTTTCGACTGGCCGGCCGACGCGCACGAGGGTGTTGCGTCCGGCAAGGCCTGAACAATTTCACTTCATCTCAACCCGAGGCTTCAGCATGGCATCCCTCTTCGGCTCCGCGCTGGTCGATACGTCCGACCACCACCAGATCCTGCGCGAAAGCGTTGGCAAACTTGTCGGCAGTTTTGGCCGTTCCTATTTCCAGGGCGTGGTGAAGCGCAAGGAAAAGCCCGATGCGCTCTGGGCCGCGCTGGGCGAGGCGGGGTTTCTGGGCGTGCATATCGCGGAGAAGTACGGCGGTGGCGGCAGCGGTCTGGCCGACTACAACGTGGTGGTCGAGGAAACCGCCGCGCAGGGCTGCCCGGTGCTGTCGCTGGTGATTGGCTCGATCTGCGCACCGATCATCGAGCAGCACGGCTCCGAGGCGATGAAGCAGAAGTGGCTGCCAGGGCTGGCCAGCGGCAAGATGAAACTCGCCTTCGCCATCACCGAGCCCAATGCCGGCACCAACACGCACAAGGTCACCACCACCGCGCGCAAAGAGGGTGACGGCTGGCTGCTCAGCGGCTCGAAGTTCTGGACCTCGGCCGTGGACGAGGCCGATGCCATCCTGGTCGTCGCACGCGGCGAACACGCGGACGACCGGGGCCGCCATCCGCTGTCGCTGTTCGTGGTGCCCACCGATGCGCAGGGCATCACCAAGTTTCCGATCGAAACCGTGCTGCATGTTCCGGAGACGCAGTTCACGGTGTTCTTCGACAACGTGAAGATGGGCCCGGAAGCACTGATCGGCGAGGAGGGCCAGGGCCTGCGCCATGTGTTCGCCGGGCTCAACCCGGAGCGCGTCTGCGCGGCCGCCATCAACAACGGCATCGCTCGCTACGCATTGGAAAAAGGCGCGCAGTACGCATCCGAGCGCGCGGTCTGGGGCACGCCCATCGGTGCGCACCAGGGCATCGCCCATCCGCTGGCCAAGGCCTTCATTGCCGTGCAGCAGGCGCGACTCATGACCGCGCGTGCCGCCGAGCTGTTCGACGCCGGCTCGCCCGATGCCGGCGAGGTGGCCAACATGGCCAAGTTCGCCGCTGCGGATGCGTCGCTCGAAGCGCTCGACCAGGCGATTCAGACCCACGGCGGCCTGGGCCTGTCGATGGAGTACGGCCTGGCCGACCTCTGGTTCATCGCGCGCCTGCACAAGACCGCGCCGGTCAGCCGCGAGATGATCCTGAATTTCGTGGCCCAGCACAGCCTGGGGCTGCCCAAGAGTTATTGAGGGGAAGGGTCAGTGAGCTTCACCCTGGCCAGCATCGTGCGTGCGCACGCCGCAGCAACACCCGACGCGCCGGCGCTCACTTTCGAGGGCGTGACCCAGTCGTTTGCGCAGCTCGACGCGCGCAGTTCGCGTGCCGCCAATGCGCTGCTGGCCGTCGGCGTGGGCCGCGGTGACCGCGTGGCCCTGCTGACGAAGAATGCGCCGGAGTATTACGAACTGATCTTTGCCTGCAGCAAGATCGGCGCCATCCTGGTGGGATTCAACTGGCGCCTGGCACCGCCGGAGATCACCGCCATCGTGTCCGATGCACTGCCCGGCGTGCTCGTGCTGGGGCCGGGCGAGCAGGGCCTGCTGGAGGACGCGGTGCGCCAGTCGCCGGGCCTGCGCAAGGTGCTGCTGCTCGGGCCGGAATACGACGCCTGGTGCGCTGCCGGTTCCGCCGTCGATCCCGGGTTCTCCGGCGCACCGGACGACGTGACGCTGCTGCTTTACACCTCGGGCACCACCGGCAAACCCAAGGGGGTGATGCTGACCAACCACGGCATGTCGTACACGCCGCGCCTGGGCTCCGAGATCTGGGGCATGGGACGCTCCAGCGTCAACCTGGTGGCAATGCCGATGTTCCATATCGGCGGCATCGGCAACGGCCTGGCGACCATGGCACACGGCGGGCACACAGTGCTGATGCGTGAGGTGGACACGACCAAGGCCGTCGCGAACATCCAGAAGTACCGCGTGACCCACGCCTTCTTCGTGCCGGCCGTGATCCAGTCGCTATTGCAGACTCCGGGGGTCGAGCAGGCCGACCTGTCCAGCCTGCAATTGCTCAAGTACGGTGCGTCGCCCATCGGCGACGCCCTGCTGCGCCGCGCCATCGATGTGCTCGGCTGCCGTTTCATGCATGTGTACGGCATGACCGAGGCCTCGGGCACCATCGTCGGCCTGGCGCCCGAGGACCACGACCCCGGCGGCCAGCGCGCCGGCCTGTTGCGGTCCTGCGGCAGGCCGTTTGCGTGGGTGGAGATCCGCGTCATCGACCCCGACACGCTGCAGGACGTCAATACCGGCGATGTCGGCGAGGTTTGGGTCAGGACCGGCATGCTCATGAAGGGCTACTGGAACAATCCCGAGGCCACGGCCGAGGCGATCATGCCCGGCGGCTGGTTGCGCACCGGCGACGCGGCCTACCGCGACGACGGTGGGTATGTGTACCTGTTCGACCGCTTCAAGGACATGATCGTGTCCGGCGCCGAAAACGTGTACCCGGCGGAGGTGGAGAACGTGTTGTCCGGCCACCCCGCTATCCTGGAGGTGGCCGTGATCGGTGTGCCGCACGAACGCTGGGGCGAGACGGTCAAGGCGGTGGTGGTGTGCAAGCCGGGGCAGCAGGTGACACCGGACGACCTGATCGCCTTTGCGCGCACACGCCTGGGCAAATTCAAATGCCCGACCTCGGTCGACTTCACCGACGTGCTGCCGCGCAATGCCTCGGGCAAGCTGCTCAAGCGCGAGCTGCGCCGTGTGTACTGGAAAGGGCTGGACCGTGCTATCCACTGAACCGTCCCCGCCGGTCCTGGGCTTGATGCGCCGTTGGGTGGTGGACTTCTTCAACCGCCACGATGCGGCGGTAGGCCGCGACATCCTCGCCCCGGACTATGTGCTGCGCATCGGGGACCACCGCATCGCGGGGCGCGACACCCAGTATGTGCCGGCCGTGCAGCAGCAATTCGACCAGTTTCCCGGCCTGGGCATGACGGTGCACCGTGTGCTCGTAGGGCAAGACCAGATTGCGCTGCAATTCACCGAACACGGTGCGTCAGGGGGCGCCGGTGGCCGGGTCGCCTGCTGGTCGGGCGTGGCGCTGTACCGCTGCCAAGGGCAGCACCTGGTCGGCTGCGTCGCCCAGGAGGATTACCTGGCACGCCAGCGCCAGCTCAAATCCGGCATGGCCGACCCGATCGACCGGCCTGCGCCCGCACCGTGGGACGAGGCCGCGCACGCGCCGGACCCCGGGGCTGAGGACCTGGTGCGGCGCTGGTTGTACCAATCCTGGCCGCCCTCGGCACAACACGTCGCGTGTGACGACGAACATGTGGCCGACCTGGCACCGCTGGAGTTCCAGGTGACCGATGCCGAGGTGACCGACATTTTCTCGTCCGGTTCCGGCGTGGCATTCCACGTCCGCCAGACCGGACGCTACCTGGGCGGATTGCCGGGCCTTGCGGCGAGCGAGCGTACCACCGTGCTGCATGCTGCCGGCATCGTCACGGTGCTCGATGGCGA
>JANOUM010000274.1:0-13391 GCA_031416855.1 Rhodoferax sp.
CGTTTGCTGGCATTCAAACCCGCCAGCGGCGTGACGCGCGTGGTAGAAAAAAAAACTCTGATTGAGTCCAGGATAGCGGTCGCGGCGCCCAGCGCGACTGCGGCGGTGGCAAGTGCCGCGTCGCTCGCCAACCAATCAGCACTACCAGCTGCACAGACCCCGGCCGCTACCCTGCCTGCACCCGCGCTCACGCCGCCTGTGGCGATGCGCGCGCAGCCGCTCCATAGTCCGAGCCGGCAGGGGTTGCCACCGGGCCAGGTTCTACCGGTTGTGGCATCCAGCCGACCGGTGACGCCGCGCGGTGCTGGTGATGTGGCGCCCGCCGGTGGCGAGTCGGCGCAACCGCAGACCCGGGTGGTGGCCGTGCCAGTCCGGGTCCAGGCCGATTCACGTGTCGAGGCCGCCAGTCAGGGCGCACAGACCATGCTGGTGCCCACCGAGGAGGGCGCCTTCTGGCATGCCACGGTGACACAGCTGGTCGCCGCGGAGGCCATCACCGCGCTGGGGCGCGAACTGGCCCTGCAGTCCCAGCTGGTGGCGCGCGATACCGACCAATGGGTGCTGCGTGTGGAGCGCGAGTCGCTCAACCAGGCCACGACACGGGAGCGCCTGGCCAGCGCCCTGCAGGGTCAGGGGCACCCGGTGAGCCTGGCGGTCGAGATCGGACGCGTGACCGACAGCCCGGCACGGCGCAATGCCGCCGCCGCCGCCGAGCGCCAGCTGGCCGCCGAACGCATCATTTTCGAAGATCCGTTCGTCCAGGACATGATGCGAGATTTTGGGGCGAAAATTGTGCCCGGAAGCATCAAGCCGCTTTAGCGGGCAGTTCACGACGGCGTGGCGCGGTGTACACGCCCTGTCTATCCCAACCACCTACCAGACAAGAAGGAATCACATGTTCAACAAGGGACAACTCGCCGGCCTCATGAAACAGGCCCAGACCATGCAGGACAACCTGAAGAAGGCACAGGACGAACTCGCCCACGTCGAGGTCACCGGTGAGTCCGGCGCGGGGCTGGTCAAGGTCCTCATGACCTGTAAGCACGATGTGCGCCGGGTGACAATCGACCCGAGCCTGCTGGCAGACGACAAGGACCTGCTGGAAGACCTCGTCGCGGCCGCCTTCAATGCAGCGGTGCGCAAGGCCGAAGAGGCCTCCAACGAGAAGATGGGCAAGCTGACCACCGGCCTGCCCGGCGGCATGAAATTTCCGTTTTGATGCCGGCCGGCAACCGCCGACGTGCCACGTGATCCGCTTGCCGCATGGCCGATTCGCATTCGCTCGACGGCCTGATCCAGGCTCTACGCCGGCTGCCCGGTATTGGCGTCAAGTCCGCATCGCGCATGGCGTTTCATCTGTTGCAACATGACCGCGAGGGTGCACGCACCTTGTCCGCAGCGCTGGCCGAGGCAGCCAGCTCGGTGCGCCATTGCGAACGCTGCCACACCTTCACCGAGGCGCTGGTGTGCAGCACCTGCCTGGATCCGCGCCGTGACTCCACCCGTCTGTGTGTTGTCGAGACGCCCGCCGACCAGTCGGCAGTAGAGCGCACGGGCGCATACAAGGGCCTGTACTTCGTGTTGATGGGCAAGCTCAATCCGCTGGATGGCATTGGTCCAAAGGACATCGGGCTCAAGGATCTGTTTGATCGGGCCAGCGACGGCGTCGTCACCGAGGTGATCCTGGCGACCAATTTCACCGCTGAGGGCGAGGCCACGGCGCACGTCATCGGTGAGGTCTTGCGGGGCCGCGGCCTGCACATCACGCGCCTGGCGCGCGGGGTGCCGGTGGGCAGCGAACTGGAGTACGTGGATCTGGGCACAATCGCCCATGCGCTGGTGGACCGGCGCTGATTTTTTGGATGCCTGTCATGACCATGGTTCGGTTCAGTTTGGCCTATTGGAGCGTTTTGGTGGTGGCGCTGTTGCCCATTGTGTGTGCCGGTATCGCCAAATGGGGCATGTTCCGCATCCCCAGGCGCGAGGGCGGCTACGACAACCTGGACCCGCGCGCCTGGCTGGCGCGTCAGGGCGATTGGCGTGCGCGTGCCAACGCGGCGCAGGCCAACAGCTTCGAGGCCTTGCCATTTTTCATTGGTGCGGTGCTGATCGCCCACCAGCTGGGGGCGAACCAGGCCGTGGTCGATGTTCTGGCCTTCACGTTTGTGCTGCTGCGTGTGGTGTACATCGTGCTGTACGTGAGCGGGCAGGCCAGCGCGCGATCTGCCGTCTGGGCCCTCGCTTTGCTGGTGAACATCACCCTGCTTTTTGCCGGTTACCGCTGAGCCAGGCGGATGCCGCCGGCCGACGCGCGACCTCATAGGTAATTACCCGCTCGGGATCATCCCGATGCGCGACGGACCGCGCTTTGGTAGCCTGTGCCGATAAAAATCAGTAATGCGAATGAAAGAGAGGCTGCGGATGGATGGCTCGTGGATCGATCGCCGAAACTTGTTGACAGCTGCCTTGCTGGCGCTGTGCGGTGTATCGGGCCGCACGGTTCATGCCCAGGTGAAGCCGGAGAAAACCCGTGTGGCATTGGCGACTGGTGCGCGTGCCTCCCTCAATTGCCTGCCTCTCACGATCGCCGATCGGCTGGGCTACTTTTCCGCCGAGGGCCTGGAGGTGGACTTGCAAGACCACGGCGGCGGCATGCGCGCGAACCAGGCGGTTCTGGAGGGCCACGCCGAGGTTGCCGCGGGCTCGTTCGAGCAGACAATCAGTCTGCAGGGCAGGAACCAGCGCTTCAGCGCTTTCGTGATGCTGGGCCGGTCGCCCCAGGTGGCCCTGGGGATATCGAACCGGACCATGCCATCGTTCAAGAACGCAGTCGAACTCAAGGGGCGGCGGGTTGGGGTGGCGATGGGCGGTTCGTCCGCGGTCATGGTGGCCGGACTGGTGCTGGACCGCGTCGGATTGAAGTCCCACGATGTGCAGTTCGTCGAACTTGCGACGTCCTCCGCTGCCGTGACGGCCATCCGGTCGGGGCAGGTGGATGCAATCAGCTATTCCGAGCCGGTTATGACCGTGCTCGAGCAGCGGGCCGAAGTGCGCATCATTGCCGACACGCGCTCGCTGCGCGGTGCGCAGGATCTGTTCGGTGGTCCGGTTGTGGGGCCCTGCCTGTATGCGCCGGCCGATTTCTTGCTCAAGAACGGCAGGACCGCCCAGGCGCTCACCAACGCGGTGGTGCATGCCCTCAAATGGTTGCAGACGGCCGGCCCGAGCGACATCATCAAGGCCGTTCCCGAGGCCTACCTTCTGGGCGACCGTGGCCTGTACCTGGCGTCGTTCAACAAGATCCGCGAAGCGATATCGGTCGACGGGATGATCCCGGATGACGGGGTGCGCACCGCCTTGCGCACGATGGCGCGTCTGGACGCGAGCTACTCCGGTGACAGGATTGACCTTACGAAGACCTTCACGAACGAGTTCTCGCGCAAGGCAAAGGACAAATTCCGCGCCTGAACAACCGGGCTCAGTGGCGCGCGAGTTGCACCGGTTTGCTCTTGCCTGAGCGGGCCTTGACGGCCTTGTTGACACCGGCACTGGCGACCGCTGTCCGGCCGGCGTGTGCCGCCAGGAACAAGGTCACTGTCTGCCCCGGCTTGAACACCGACGATACCGCCGTGCTGTTCCATTCCGCGACGCTGGACGCAGGCACCTTGTAGCGCCGCGCCACGCTGGCCACCGTGTCGCCCTTGCCGGCGCGCACGCTGCGGCGCGCAAGCAACGGCAACGGGCTGAGCGAGAGTTGGGCATTGTCCGCAACATGCTCGGTCACGTCATGGCGCATCGACGCCGAACGTGCCACCATCAGCGTCGAGCCGGCCTTGATCAGGACGCCGCCGGGGATGTTGTTGATGGTGCGCAGATCGCGCTCGGACATGCCGACGCGTTTGGCTGCCTCGGCCGGCGTCATGCTGGCAGGCGCCTGCCAGGCGGTCCAGGTGGCGAGCTGCGTTTGGCCTTGCGCCAGCAGATTGGCATTGAAAATCGCGGCGTTGTCCCATGGCAGCAGAATCTGCGGTGTGCCGGCCGCAAGGATCACAGGTCGGCTGAGTGAGGGGTTAAGCGCCTTGAAATCGTCCAGTTGCACCTGCGCCAGTCTGGCAGCCAGCGCGACGTCGATATCGCGGCTGATGGTGACGCTCTGGAAATACGGATGGTTTTCGATCACGGGGAGGACGGTGGCGAATTTCTGGGGGGACGACACCAGGTTCTTGACGGCCTGCAGTTTCGGCACATACATCCGGGTTTCCGCCGGCATGGCGAGGTCGAGGTAGCCGGTGCCCAGGTTGGCGCGCCGGTTCTTGGCGATCGCCCTGCCCACGCTGCCTTCGCCCCAGTTGTAGGCGGCGAGCGCCAGATGCCAGTCGCCGAACATGCCGTGGAGTTTTTGCAGGTAATCCAGCGCGGCCCGGGTGGAAGCGAGAACATCGCGCCGGTCGTCGCGAAACGCGTTCTGCCTGAGCTCGAAGGATTTTCCGGTGGCCGGCATGAATTGCCACATGCCGGCCGCCTTCGCACTGGAGACGGCCTGCGGATTGAATGCACTCTCGATGAAAGGAAGCAGCGCCAGTTCCGTCGGCATATTGCGCCGCTCCAGTTCCTCGACGATGTGGAACATGTACTTGCGGGCGCGATCGGTCATGCGGGCCATGTAGTCGGGCCGGGTGGCGTACCACTGCTCCCGGTCCCGGACCTGATCGCTTTCGAGGTCCGGCATGGCATAACCGCGGCGGATGCGCTCCCACAGATCGGTGGGCGGCGTCAGAGGCGCCACGTTCAGCGAGCCCGCCAGGGTGGCGGTGAGTGGCGCCAGCGGCTGCTGGTCCGGGGCGGCGGTGCCTTGCCAGGGCCGACCGGTCAGGGCCGTGATTGGCGTCGAAGGTGCTGGTGCCGTGCGCAGGCCGGAGGGGGTTCCCGCCAGCGCAGTGACCTGCGGTTCTGCGGTGGCGGCTTGCGGGGCGTAAACACTGGTGATGGGGCCGGTGGTGGAACAGCCGGTTACCAGCACGAGTGCGGTGACAACGGCGAGGGACAGAAGTCTCATGCGGGGCAGGTGGTGAAGGGGTGACTAGAATCAGCCTGCGATTCGGCGGTGGTCGAGCACTGCCCGATGCACACCACCGTGCGCCGGCCGTCGATCGAAATGGTGTGGTGCCGCTCGGTCCAGGGCTTTTGGCAGTTCTTGCCCGACAAGGGAAGCAGATTCAGGTTCATGAGCGTCCAAATTATAGGTTTGCATGACTTCTTCCAGACGCCGCAGGGCCGATACCTCATGGGTTGGGAGCAGCAGCAGTTTGATCGCGTCGTGGCGGACATGTTCGGCTTTCACGCATTGCAGCTTGGGCAGACGGACATCGACGCCCTGCAGGCCAACCGCATGCCGCATCGCTGGCGAGCCTCCAATGCGGGGAGCACACCATCGCATGGCCCGCCGCCGCCGGGCCCTTTAAAACACGGTAGCACAGTGCAACCTGCAGGTCAACGCCAGGCTGGCGCGGCCGGAGTCGACCTGCTGTGTGACTTTGCGGCCCTGCCGTTCCCGGCCAACAGCGTGGACCTGGTCGTCCTGCCTCACACACTTGAGCTGGACGCCGACCCGCATGCGACTCTGCGCGAGGTGGAGCGTGTACTGGTGCCGGAAGGCCGGGTCGTCATCTGCTGCATCAACCCGGCCAGCCTGTGGGGTCTGCGCCAGCGCCGCGCCCATCTGTACCGGCGTTTCGGCGTGGGGCAGCTCTTTCTGCCACAGGGAGGCGAGTTCATCGGGTACTGGCGCTTGCGTGACTGGCTGCGCCTGTTGAGTTTCGAGGTCGAGTCCGGCCGGTTCGGATGCTACCGTCCCGCGGTACTGAGTGAACCGATGTTGGAGCGTTTCGCCTGGATGGACCGCGCCGGCGCGCGCTGGTGGCCGATTTTCGGTGCCGTCTATTTCATTGTGGCGGTCAAGCGGGTGCGCGGAGTGCGTCTGCTCGCGCGGGCCTGGAAGACGCCGCTCGGGCGCGCCGTGGCGCCGGTCTCGGTGGCCAATCGGCAGCCGGCGCCCCCGATGTCGCTGGACGCGGACGCGGGCGCCCGATGAGGCAGGTGGAGATCTACACCGACGGTGCGTGCAAGGGCAACCCCGGGCCGGGTGGCTGGGGTGCGCTGCTGCTTTCGGGGCAGTCCGAAAAGGAGCTGTTTGGTGGCGAGGCCGTGACGACCAACAATCGCATGGAACTGATGGCAGTGATCGAGGCGCTCACGGCGCTGAAACGTCCGTGTCAGGTGGTTCTTTATCTCGATAGCGAGTACGTGCGCAAGGGCATCACCGAATGGATTGCCGGCTGGAAGGCGCGCGGCTGGCGTACGGCGACCAAGCAGCCGGTCAAAAACGTGGACCTGTGGCAGCTGCTCGATGCGCTGGTGTCCGGTGCCGGTCATCGGATCGACTGGCGGTGGGTCAAGGGGCATTCGGGGGATCCGGGCAACGAGCGGGCCGATTCACTGGCCAACCGCGGTGTGAAGCATGCGAAGTGCCGCTGAGGCCCGTGTTGCCGCCGGCGGCGCTTCGGCGACAGAAGCTTGGCCGGCGGCTGCTACATTTCGATACGGTTTTGCGTTCAGTCAACGTATTTCAGAATGAGACAAGCAATGGCGTCTAACGTGATCTATTCGGTGGTGGCGGTACTGGGTATTGCCGCTGCATCAGGGGCGGCATGGTGGTACCAGGCAAAACCACAGGGCCCCAGGGAGATCACGGCCAGTGGGGCATCGCCTGCGGCAGCGGGTGCGCCGGGACCGGCGGTGCCGGCTTCGGCGCCGCGGGCGGCCGGTGTCGAGGTCGCCAAGGTCGAGCGTGTTACCTTGCGCGATGACGCACAGTCCGTGGGTTCGCTGCGCTCGCGCCAGAGCGTCATGATGCGCCCCGAGGTACCGGGGCGGGTGCGCGAGATCGGCTTCTCCGATGGCGCGACGGTTCGCAAGGGCCAATTGCTGGTGCAGTTGGACGACACCCTGCAGCGGGCCGAGATCAAGCAGGCCAAGGCGCAGGTGTCGATTGGGCAGGCCAACTACAAGCGCAACCAGGAACTGGTCGCCCAGAGCTTCGTGGCGCAGCGGGTGCTGGAAGAAAGCGCGGCCAACCTGCAGGTGGCGGAAGCCCAGCTCGCACTGGCCTGTGCGCGCTTGTCGCGCATGGCGATCGTCGCACCCTTTGACGGAACGGTCGGTATCCGCAACATCAATCTCGGTGATTTTGTAAAGGATGGTGCGGATCTGATCAACCTGGAGGACATCGGCAGTATGTATGTCGACTTCCGCCTGCCGGAGCGGTTCCAGAACAAACTGCGCCTGCGCCAGACCGTCGAGGTGCAACTCGACTCGATGCCTGGCCGGGTGTTCAAGGCCACGGTCGAGGCCATCGATCCTTTGCTCGATGTGAACGGGCGCTCGGTCGGGGTGCGCGCCGTCCTGCCCAACTCGCAAGGCGAAGCGTCTCTGCCTGGCGGCGCCGGGCGTCCAGGCGGGCAGGGCGCTGCTGCCGGTGCACAGCGACCTGCAGCCGCGGCGTCCGCTCCCCGGCCCGGCGATGCGCGCGCAGGTGCGAATGCCCGGCCGGGTGCGACGGCAGGCCGACCAGGGCGTCCCGGTGCGGATGTTTCTGCAGGCGGGGCCGAATCGGGCAGAGACCGTGCGGTTGCAATAACACGCGACGCAGATGGGTGCCCGACCCAGGTGGTGGCAGCGCCTGGCGCACCATCCTCGGCCCCTGCCGCCAATGCCGGCGCGCCGCGCGCCGGTGCACCCGCCGCTGGAGCTGCGGCAAGCGCAAGCCGCAACCGCACCGGATCTGGTGTCGGCCCTGGTGGCGGGGGCAATCCCCGGCCCTTGCGCCCGGGCATGTTTGCGCGCGTGACCATCGTGTTTGCCATCAAGGACCAGGCCCTGAGCGTTCCCGAAGAGGCGATTGTTCCCCAGGGCGGACGGCAATTCGTGATCAAGGTCGTCGAGCCGGCGAGTGTCCCCGGGGCTGCAGGACGTCCCCTGCCGCCCGACGCCAGGTTCGTGTCCCTGCGTCAGGAGGTCAAGTTGGGTGCGCGCCAGTTGGGCCGGGTCGAGATCACCGAGGGGGTGAATGAAGGCGAAACCGTGGTTGTAGCAGGTCAGCAGCGCCTGCAGCGCGACGGCAGCCCGTTACGCATCGTCGAGCTGGGCCGCCCACCCCAGGGTGGCGGGCCCGCCACGGCGGCGTCGGACGCGGCATCCGGCCCGGTCGGCGCGGCCAGCCGCTGAACGCCAGCCCCTGAGGAATCGCCATGCAACTCGCTGAAACTTCCATCCGGCGCCCGGTATTTGCCTCGGTCCTGTCCTTGCTGATCGTCCTGATCGGCGCGGTCTCGTTCAACCGACTGTCGGTGCGCGAATACCCCAAGATCGACGAACCGGTGGTCAGCGTGCAAACGCGCTTCGGCGGTGCCTCCAGCGAGGTGATCGAGGGGCAGGTGACGAAGATCCTGGAGGACTCCTTGTCCGGCATCGAAGGTGTGGACGTGATCACCTCGATCAGCCGGCCGGAGCGCAGCCTGATTTCGATCCGTTTCGCGCTCAGTCGGGATGCCGACTCGGCCGCCGCCGATGTGCGCGACAAGGTATCCCGGGTGCGGCAGCGGCTGCCGCAGGGCATCGACGAGCCGGTGATCGCCAAGGTGGAGGCAGATGCTTTTCCGGTGATCTTCATGGCCATGGCCTCGGATACGCACACCGCCCTGCAGTTGTCGGAAATGGCCAACCAGCTGGTCAAGCCGGTGCTCCAGACAGCGCCTGGGGCGGCGGACGTCACAGTATTCGGTGAGCGCAAGTTCGCGATGCGGATCTGGCTCGATCCGGACAAGCTGGCCGCTTACCGACTGACCGTGCAGGACGTGGAAGACGCGCTGCGGCGCTCCAACCTGGAAGTGCCGGCCGGGCGCATCGAAAGCGCGCAGCGCGAATTCAACGTGACGGCGGCGACCGATCTGCGCCGGCCGGCGGAGTTTCGCCAGGTCGTGATCCGGACGGTGAACGGCATGCCGGTGCGTATTGCCGACGTGGCCCGGGTCGAGTCCGGTGCCGTGGATGAGCGTTCAACGGTGCGCCTGAACGGTCGGGATTCGGTGGCGCTGGGAGTGATCCGCCAGGCTACGGCCAACCCGCTGGATTTGTCCGCTGGAGTGCGCGAACTGCTCAAGAAAGTGCAGCGCGATCTGCCCCCCGGCGTGTCGATCGAGGTGGCCAACGACAATTCTGTGTTCATCGACCGGTCGATCAAGTCGGTCTACATCACCATCGCCGAGGCGGTGGTGCTGGTGGCCTTGGTGATCCTCATCTTCCTGCGTACCTTCCGGGCGTCCATCATCCCCCTGCTGACGATCCCGGTGTCACTGATCGGTACCTTTTCGTTGATGGCCCTGGCCGGTTTCAGCATCAACACGCTTACCTTGCTCGCCCTGGTGCTGGCGATCGGGCTGGTGGTCGACGATGCGATCGTGATGCTGGAGAACATCTACCGCCACATTGAAGAAGGCATGACGCCTTTCCAGGCGGCGATCAAGGGCTCGCGTGAAGTGGGTTTCGCCATCGTAGCGATGACCATGACGCTGGTCGCGGTGTACGCGCCGCTGGCGTTCGCACCGGGGCGCACCGGACGGCTGTTCACCGAGTTTGCCCTCGCGTTGGCGGGTGCGGTGGTGGTCTCCGGTGTGGTCGCGCTGACCTTGTCGCCGATGTTGTGTTCGCTGTTGCTGCGCCACAACCCCAAGCCCAACTTCTTTGACCGTGGCATGGAGCGGCTTCTCGACAGCGTGACGACCGGTTACGGCAGATTGTTGGCGCTGACCCTGCGGGTACGCTGGCTGGTGGTGCTGGTGGCCATCGGCAGCGGCGTGTTGTCATGGTGGGTCCTGGGCGATATCAAGCGCGAGTTGTCGCCGATCGAAGACCGTGGCGTGGTGGTGGTGCAGGTCAATGGCCCCGACGGCTCGACGCTCGACTACACCAATCGTTACGCCAGGGCGATCGAGCGGGTGGGAGAAAGTTACCCCGAGTTCGACCGCATCTTTTCCACCATCGGCAACCCGACGGTTGCGCAGGGCAACATCTTCTTTCGCACCGTGCCCTGGGAAGAACGCAAGCGCACGACCCTGGAGATGGCGCGCGAGATGACACCACGCGTGTCGGGACTCACCGGGGTGACGGCGTTCCCGATCACGCCGCCTTCGCTGGGCCAGGGGTTTATCCAGCGGCCGATCAACTACGTGATCATCACTTCCGAAAGTTACCAGAACCTGGCGCTGACAGTGCGCACGTTCCAGGATGAACTGGCCAAGAACCCGGGCTTGGTGCAGGTTGATACCGATCTGCGGCTGAACAAACCCGAAATCCGGCTCGAGGTGGACCGCGAGCGTGCCGCCGACATGGGGGTGGGCGTGGATGCGATCGCGCGTGCGGTCGAGACCATGCTCGGGGGCCGGATCGTCACGCGATACAAGCGTGAGAGCGAGCAATACGATGTGATCGTGCAGACCAACCCGTCCGGCCGCAGCACGCCCGAGGATATCGAGAAGATCTTCGTGCGCGGCAAGGGCGACGCGATGATTCCGCTGTCGGCGCTGGTCAAGTTGCGCGAGATCGTGGTGCCGCGCGAACTGAACCACTTCGGTCAGCGGCGTTCAGCCTCGATCACGGCCAATCTGTCGGCGGATTACTCCGTCGGCGAGGCCCTGGACTTCATGGATGCCACCGCACGCAAAGTGCTCAAGCCCGGGTACGCGACCGACCTCAACGGGTCGAGCCGCGAGTTCCGCAAGTCAGCCGATTCGCTGACCCTGGTGTTCATCCTGGCACTGTTCTTCATCTTCCTGGTGCTCGCGGCCCAGTTCGAGAGTTTCGTCGATCCTTTTGTGATCTTGCTCAGTGTGCCGTTGTCGATGGCGGGGGCCTTGTTGGCGCTGAAGTGGTCGGGGGGCACCTTGAACGTGTTCAGCCAGATCGGCCTGATCACGCTGGTGGGCCTGATCACCAAACACGGCATCCTGATCGTGGAATTCGCGAACCAGTTGCGCGAACAGGGGCTGGACATGGTGTCGGCGATCAGCAAGTCGGCGACGCAGCGCCTGCGCCCGATCATGATGACCACCGGTGCGATGGTGCTGGGCGCGTTGCCGTTGGCACTGGCCACAGGCGCCGGCGCCGAGAGCCGGCGTCAGATCGGGTGGGTGATCGTCGGCGGCATGAGCCTGGGCACACTGCTCACGATCTTCGTGGTGCCGACGATGTACACCCTGCTGGCGCGCCGGCATGCGCCAGGTGCGAAAAAAGAAGCTGCCTTGCCGGTGCACGCACCGGGCGGGGCGCCCCTGCCGCAGCGGGACCTGGTGGCCGAATAAGCCACAGGGGCGCCAGCCGGCGCCTCAGAGCGCGCCGTCGAACAGCATCACGTCGACCTCGTCCTCTGCAGCCACGTCGCCCTGCTCGTGGTGCAGGACGATCAGGCCGTTGGCCTGCACCATCGAGCTCAATACACCCGAACCCTGGTTGCCGGTGGTGGCAACCCGCAACACGCCTTGCCCGTCCCGCGTGACGATGCCGCGTTGGTATTCCGTGCGGCCGGCTTTCTTGCGGATGGAGGCCGTGCTGCGGGCGCGCAGCATCGGCGGAGCGCCCTGGCGTGCGCCCATCATCTGGAGCAGCGCAGGGCGCACGAACGCCAGGAAGGTGACCATCACCGCCACCGGGTTGCCGGGCAGTCCGAACAGGAGCGCCGAGTGCCCCCCACCCACCCCGAGGGCAGTGATGCGCCCGACCGCCATCGGCCGGCCGGGTCGCATGGCGATGCGCCAGAACGCCACATCGCCACTCGGGCCGGCCAGTTTGCGCATCATGGCCTTGGTGTAGTCGGCCTCGCCCACACTGACTCCGCCGCTGGTGATGATCGCGTCGGCCTGGCGCGCCGCCTCCAGGAATGCGGTCTCCAGCGCCTGGGGTTCGTCCCGCACCACGCCGAGGTCGATCACCTCGATGCCGAGCCGACGCAGCAGGCCGAACACCGTGTAGCGGTTGCTGTCGTACACGGCGCCGGGCCGCGCTGGCTCGCCCAGGCTCAGGATCTCGTTGCCGGTCGAGAAGTAGGCGACCCGCAGCCGGCGGAAGACCCGCACGCTGGCGATGCCCAGGCTGGCGATCAGACCGAGGGCGGCCGGACCGAGCAGTTCGCCGCGGCCCAGGGCGGCATCGCCTTGCATCAGGTCCTCGCCCCGGCAGCGCCGGTTGTCGCCCCGGCGCAGCACCCCGGCCGGCACCGTCACCGTGTCGCCGTCAAGTTGTGCCAGTTCCTGCGGAACGACTGTGTTCAGCCCTGGGGGCATGACGGCGCCGGTGGTGATCTTCACCGCGTCTGCGCGGCCGACGGCCGTGCTCCACACGTCACCGGCCAGCGTACTGCCCACCACTTTCAAGCGCAGTGGCATCTGATCCTGCAGCAGTGCACCGTCGAAAGCGTAACCGTCCATAGCGGAGTTGTCATGCGGCGGCACACTGATCGGCGAGACCAGGTCCTGGGCCAGCACCCGACCGAGCGCGTCGAAGATGCCAGCGTCTTGCGTGTCACGCACCGGCTCGACCAGGCGCTGCAGAAACAGGTTGACGTCGGCGGCGCGCAGGCTGTGCGGGTCATAGCCCTGCAGCTGCGCCGCGATCTGGTCGATCGTGAGGCTCATCAGGAAACCTCCGTGCTGCGCACTGCGCTGCGAGCTTGCTTGGGGCGGCCCGGCGCGGCGCTCATCAGGAAACCTCCGTGCTGCGCACTGCGGTGCGAGCTTGCTTGGGGCGGCCCGGCGCGGCGCTCATGGACGCAATGCGTGCAATTCGGCCATCGTGTTGGCGTTGAAGAACGCCTGCGGCTCGTCGAAGCGGACTTTGGCCGTCGCGTGCTGCGAAGTCCAGGCGTCTATCTTGCGGCCGCCTTGCGCGGTGAACTGCTCCAGGCTTGGCAGCAAGCGCACGTGCATCAGGCAAAAAACCGGTTGGGCGCGCAGCGTCGTCTGGCCAGAGGGGTCGGTCTCGGGTGCGAAGGCCATGGCGATGTCGCTTCCCGTGTCGACCAGGCCAGCGGCCAGGCGGGCCACCAGGTTGGTAGGGAACAGCGGCGTGTCGCACGGAACCGTCACCAGGTAGGGCGTGCTGCAGTGCTGCAGGGCGGTGACGACACCCGCCAGCGGCCCGGCGTAGTCTGGCAACACATCGGGCCAGACCGGCGCGCCAAACTGTGCGTACTGCTCCAGGTGGCGGTTCGCATTGACCATGGTGCGTGCCACCTGAGGGGCCAGCCTGCGCAGGGCATGGAGTGCCAGCGCCACACCAGCATA
>JANOUM010000275.1:0-4767 GCA_031416855.1 Rhodoferax sp.
GCAAGGGCATGGTCAGGACACACTGGGGCTCCTGTCCATATTCGGCCTGCAGATGGCGCCCTACCAGCAGGTTGAACTTCTGGTCGGTGCCGCCGAGTTCGAGGTCCGACTTGAGCGCCACGCTGTCGTATCCCTGCATCAACGGATAGAGAAATTCGTGCACGCTGATGGAGCGCCCCTCCTTGAAGCGCTTGGCGAAATCGTCGCGCTCCATCATGCGGGCCACGTTGTAGCGGGCTGCCAGTTCGATCATGCCGCGCGCGCCCAGCGGGTCGCTCCATTCACTGTTGTAGCGGATCTCGGTGCGCGCCGGGTCCAGCACCATGGAGGCCTGTTGGTAGTAGGTCTGGGCGTTGGCCTCGATCTGCGTCCGGGTGAGCGCCGGCCGCGTCGTGTTGCGCCCGGACGGGTCGCCGATCATGCTGGTGAAGTCGCCGATCAGGAAGATCACCGTGTGGCCCAGATCCTGCAACTGGCGCATCTTGTTGAGCACCACGGTGTGGCCGATATGGATGTCGGGCGCAGTCGGATCGAGCCCCAGCTTCACGCGCAGCGGGGCGCCGGTGGCAGCCGAGCGGGCGAGCTTGCGCACCCAGTCATCCTGCGGCAGCAGCTCCTGGCAGCCGCGCAATGACACCGCCAGGCTGTGGCGGACACCATCTGTTACAGGAAAGACAGCGTTTTCAGCTTGATTCATAAGGGTTTTAACGGATCCGGCAGGGCATGGGACGGATATACTCCGGGCTTCGCCTGGCGCTTCGATTCTATGTCGCGCCCATACCAGTATCACGGGCAGCGCTGTGCGGTAGCCCACCAAGAACAACTGTTGGAATCCCCGATTTGACCCACGGACTCATTGCCGCCGCCAATACCCTGCGCATTTCTGTCAGGGCTTCGATCGCCCGGCACCCCCGACGTATCACTGCACTGGTCGCCACCCTGCTGCTGGGCGCGGGCGGATTCGCAACCGCCTCGCTGGCACCGGACGCCTCCGAACTGCAGGTCCGGCAGGTGCTTGAGAACGTCTCCCCCCAGCCGCTGCAGGCGCAATCCGACCTGCTTGACAACCACGCCTTCCGGCTTTACCGCTCGGAAGTCACCCGCGCCACCGACAACGCCGACACCCTATTGCGCCGCCTGGGCATCGACGACCCGGCAGCCAGTGCCTTCCTGCGCAGCGACACCGGTGCACGGCAAAGCCTGTTGGGACGCAGCGGACGCAACGTCACCGCCGAAGCGTCTGATGGCAATCGCCTGCTCAGGCTGAGCGCGCGCTGGACTGCCGACGACAGCGGGAATTTCAGGCGCCTGGTGGTGGAACGTTCCGGTGCCGGATTCAAGTCCGTCATTGAAACCGCCCCGCTGGAAGCTTCGACCCGGCTGGCCGGAGGGTCTATCCAGACGTCTCTTTTTGCTGCCACGGATGACGCCCGCATTCCGGATGCCGTGGCGGTTCAGTTGGCCGAGATCTTCTCGGGCGACATCGATTTCCACCGCGCCCTGCGCAAGGGTGACCGTTTTTCGGTCGTCTACGAAACCCTCGGGGGCGACGGCGAGCCGATGCGCAGCGGCCGTGTCCTCAGCGCGGAGTTCGTGAACAACGGCAAGCGCTACCAGGCGATGTGGTTCCAGGACCCGGCAGCCAATGGGGCGAGCGGCAAAGGCGCCTATTACACCCTGGACGGTCAGAGCCTGCGGCGCAGTTTTTTGGCGTCGCCGATGGAGTTTTCGCGCGTGAGCAGTGGTTTCAAGATGCGTTTCCACCCGTTGCTCCAGACGTGGAAAGCCCATCTGGGTGTGGATTACGCAGCCCCGACGGGCACGACAGTGCGCAGCGTGGGTGACGGCGTGGTCGAGTTTGCCGGCGTGCAGAACGGTTTCGGCAACGTGGTGTTCATCAGCCACCGCAACAGCAACACCACGGTGTATGGCCACCTGAGCCGCGTCGACGTCAAGCGTGGCCAGAATGTCAGCCAAAGCCAGGTGATCGGCGCTGTCGGCGCCACCGGTTGGGCCACCGGGCCCCACTTGCACTTCGAGTTTCGGGTCAATGGGGTGCACCACGACCCGTTGACCATCGCGAAACAAAGTGATGCCGTGCCTGTCACGACCGCCGCGCGCCCGGTGTTCGACCGGTTGGCCGGCACCACCAAAATGCAGCTGTCGGCTGCAGCCAGCATGCGGCAGATCACGACCGAATAATCCGCGACCAGAAACAAATATGCCAACCCTTGTGGCTGGCATATCGGATCGATCAAATTGCTGCGGGCCTGCAGCCCGTGCACCGGGCTCTCAGGTCGAGAAGCTGGACCCGCAGCCGCAGGTCGTGGTGGCGTTCGGGTTCTTGATCACGAACTGCGCACCCTGCAGGTCTTCCTTGTAGTCGATCTCGGCGCCGATAAGGTACTGGTAACTCATGGCGTCGATAAGCAGCGAAACACCGTTCTTGGTCATGGTGGTGTCGTCTTCGTTGGTGATTTCATCAAAGGTGAAACCATACTGGAATCCGGAACATCCACCACCCTGCACGAATACGCGCAGCTTGAGATCGGGGTTGCCTTCTTCAGCGATCAGATCCGCCACCTTGGCGGCTGCGCTGTCCGTAAACAGGATCGGGGCTGGCATCTCGGTGGGAAGGGCTTCTGCAACGGCGCTCATGACACACTCCATCAAAATTTTGGTTAAAGGAATAGTACAGGAATTCACTCGGGAATCCGGCTATTGATTATTTGCCGCTAGTTTCAAAAGGGGCTTTGCTTCGGCTCCGGCCTGGGGGCGCAGCTGCCCCGAGATGATCGCGCCCTGGTGCATCTCCATGGCGCGGTAGAACACATCGCCTTCTATACGCGCCTTGGGCTGCAGTTCGAGCATCTGGTTGGCATGCACCGGGCCCTTGACCGAGCCGCTGATGATGATGTGATCGGCGTGCAGTGCGCCGGTGACCGAGGCGGTTTCCGAGATCACCAATATGCTCGCCTGCTCCTCGTTGGCCATGATGTCGCCCACCAAGGTCCCGTCGATGCGCAGGCCATCGGTGAACCGGACGTTCCCGGCAATGTGACTGCCATGGGCAATCAGGCTCTTGATGGGGGGCTGTTTTCTCTTGTTGAACATGCTTGTCTCCGACGAGATTGTTGCTACACCTTGGTGGACTGTGACGCCTTCACGACGCCGCCGTCGAGCACCTTCACGGAAATGATCTTGACCACTGCCAGGGCCGGCACGTCCAAGACCCCCTGGAAGCGGCCGAACTGCGTGAAGTTGACGGCCTGCTGCGCTGCGGGGACACTGATCGACCAGGGTTTGCCGTCGAGCGTACCGGCCACGCTGAACTCGAGGTTGCCGCGGAACTCGGCCACCTGGCGTTGTTGCTGGATCAGCAAAATACGCCATCGCAGCCGGTGGCCCTCGAGCATCTCGGCTTGTAGGCCCCGAATCGCGATGCCCTCGACTCCGGTGGACGGGATGAGCTTCTCAAAAAAACCCAGGTCGTCGCGCAGGCTTTGGTTATCGTTTTCCAATTGCTTCTTCTGCGCCAGCACCTGCGCTTGCGCCGCCTGCTCCGTGGTCAGCAGGGTCTGGGCACTGTTGGCGAACGATTGCGCCTTGTCGCGTTCGGCGATCGCCTTCGCCAACTCGGCGCGCAGTTGTACGACCTCGTCCTTGACCCCGCCATCGAGCCCGGCAATCATCTTGCCGAATTCGAACGCCCACAGGCTGATCGCCGCGCAGAACCCCAGCACCACGGCTGCGGAGACCCAGCGAAACGGCCAGGGCAAGGCACTGCGTACCGCCATGCGCGGAGCACTGACGGTGAGCCGGCGCCGTAACAGCCGAAAACGCATGGTTCGGGTGAACACAAGCAAAAAACCGCCTGGAGGGCGGTTTTTTGTACAGGATCAGCGCTTGGAGAACTGCTTGCGCCGGCGTGCGGAATGCAAACCGACCTTTTTACGCTCGACCTCGCGCGCGTCGCGGGTCACGAAGCCTGCCTTGGACAGTTCCGGCTTGAGCGTGGCGTCATAGTCGATCAGGGCGCGGGTGATGCCGTGGCGCGTTGCACCGGCCTGACCCGACTCGCCACCGCCCGCCACATTGACCATGATGTCGAAGGACTCGACATGGTTGGTCAAGAACAGCGGTTGCTTGACGATCATGATCGAGGTTGCACGGCCAAAAAACGACTGGATGTCCTTGCCGTTCACGATGATCTTGCCCGTGCCTTTTTTCAGAAACACCCGCGCGACGCTGGATTTGCGCCGGCCGGTGCCATTGTTCCATTCACCGATCATTTCGAAGCTCCTGAAATTTCCAACACTTTGGGTTGCTGGGCAGTGTGGGGATGCTCGGCACCACCGTACACCTTGAGCTTCTTGATCATGGCGTAGCCAAGCGGGCCCTTGGGCAACATGCCCTTGACCGCCTTCTCCAGGGCACGGCCCGGGAACTTGGCTTGCATGTCCTTGAAGTTGATGGCCGAAATGCCACCGGGATAACCAGAATGGCTGTAATAGATCTTGTCGAGCGCCTTGGCGCCGGTGACACGCAGACGGGCTGCATTGATGATGACGATGAAGTCACCGGTATCGACGTGAGGCGTGTAAATGGCCTTGTGTTTGCCGCGCAAACGGAGAGCAACTTCGCTGGCTACTCGTCCGAGGACCTTATCGGTCGCGTCAATCACAAACCACTCGTGCGTCACGTCAGCGGGTTTGGCGCTGAACGTTTTGGTCATGAGTTTCTCTTGGTTTAGAGGGTTTGTACGGG
>JANOUM010000276.1:0-2454 GCA_031416855.1 Rhodoferax sp.
TTGTCAACCGGTTCGGTGAACCCAATGTGTCGACCACGCTGATCTCGGCCGGACTCAACATCAGCCCCGGCAACCTGTATTACCACTACCCGGCCAAGGACCAACTGATCAATTCGTTGTTCGACCGCTTCGAGCGCGCGCTGGGCGAGTTGCTCAATGCCAGCGATGACGTGCGTGACGTCGAGGACGCCTGGTTCTTCATGCACTCGCTGTTTGAACTGATCTGGCAGTACCGCTTTCTGTACCGCGACCTGAACGACCTGCTGTCCAAGAACAGGCGGCTGGAAACCCATGTGCAGACCATGCTCAAGAGCAAGACGCGCTCGATCCGGGCCATGCTCGACAGCATGATCCGCTCCGGCGCGATGCGCATGGATTCGCGCGATGCCGAACCCACGGCCACCAGCATGGTGGTGGTGCTGACGTACTGGCTGAGCTTCGAATACGTGCGCGACCCGCGCAGGGCGCTGGAGCCCGAGAGCGCACAGGCGGCGTTGTTGCGCGGCGCGCACCATGTCCTCAACCTGCTGGTGCCCTACCTGGAACCAGGACAGCGCATGCATTTGCTCACGCTGGTGGGTGCGTACGGCGACCCGGTCAAGTAAAGTGGGGCCTGCGCGGCAGGTTTGCGCCGCCCAGTGGCGTAGCCAAGGACACAGAGCAGGAGACGCAGATGGCGAAATGGACCGAATTCCCCTACGTGGGCGATTACCAGTTCGACGCGGCAAGCGTCAAGAAGCACTGGGCCCGCCTGCATGGCGGCGACGCCGAACCCCTGCCGGGCGACGCGCGTCTGCTCGATGCCTGGGCGCTGTTCCACAACGGCGAGTTCCAGCAGGCCATGGAAGCAGGCCTGAAGATCGGCCTGAGCGGGTTCACACTCGCCAACAAGGCGGCCTGCGTGTATGCGACCTACCTGGAGCAGGGGGAAAAGAACCGCCTGGACATGTACCGCGAAGTCGCCGAGCGCGCCGAGGCCCATGCAACCCAGGATCCGAACAACCCCAATGCTTTCTACTGGCACGCCTACGCATTGGGCCGGTACAGCCAGGGCATCAGTGTAGCCAAGGCGCTGGCCCAGGGCCTGGGCACCAAGGTCAAGGGCGCACTGGAACACACCATCGCGCTCCAGCCCCGCCATGCGGATGCGCACATCGCCCTGGGCGCCTTCCATGCCGAGGTCATCGACAAGGTGGGCACCCTGATCGGCGGCATGACGTACGGTGCCAGGAAGGAGGTCGGACTGACCCTGTTCCAGGAGGCGATGCGCATCAACCTGCAGTCGGCGCTGGCAATGGTCGAATATGCCAATGCGCTGTTGATGCTCGAGGGCGACCAGAAAATGGAGGAGGCAACGCACCTGTACCGCCAGGCCGCGGCGTTCCAGCCGCTGGACGCGGCCGAGCGGATGGATGTGGAGATGGCAAAGGCCGAGCTGGCGGACTGAACCGCCTCACTCCCCCCAGGGCAGCATCAACGTGACCAGCGACAGCTTGGCGAACTCCGGTTCGAAGCCGTCGATGATCTTCTGCGGGTCCGGACACAAGGTGCCGTCGGTGATGACGCCAAACTGCACCCCGCCGGCGTAACTCAGGATCGACACGCCCAGGCCCACGGTGCCGCTCTGCGGCACCCAGAACAGGTTCTGCTCCACCGTGGCACCCAGCAACTTGACCTTCTCGCGCGGGCCCGGCACATTGGTCATCACCGCCGTCGTCTTCCTGGAGAACAGGTTGAGCATGGCGTCCTGCGCCGGCTTGATCAGCAACCCGGCGACGGCCAGCAGGCCAAATGCCATCAGTGGTTGCATGCTGCCCTTGAGCTGGCTCATGCGCCGGCGCACCTCGTAGACCCGCTCCACCGGGTTGTCCAACCCGATCGGCAGCACCACCGGCGCCAGGCCGAAGCGGTTGCCGAGTTTGTAGGCCTGTTCGATCGGGCGCAGGTTGACCGGCACCATGGCGCGGATCTCCTTGCCCGTCACGGAATCGCCATGGCCGCGCAGATAACCCGCAATGGCGCCCGCCACGCAGCTCAGCAGCACGTCGTTGATCGAGCAGTTCAGCGCCTTGCCCACCGCCTTGACTTCCTCCAGCGGGATCGGAGCACACCAGGCCACACGTTTGGTTTTGCCCGGCGTTCCCTTGAGCCGGGTAGGGGAGTCATCCGGCATCAGCGCCAGGGCGGCCGCGTCGCGCACCACCCGGTAGGCCATGCGGGCCAAGTCCGCAGAACCAGCCAGGCCCTTGTCGATGCTTTTTTGCGGCTCCATCAGCAGGCCCAGCGCGCCGGCGGCACCACTGCCAGCGCTGCCCAGCGCCTTGACCGCGACGTCGGTGAAGGGCTTGATGAGGGTATCGGTGATCCAGTCCTCGGCCGCTTCGAGCGGCTCACGGTGCTGCTTGCCGCGTTTGCGCTCCGGCGGCGCCGTGCCACCGTCGACCAGCGACTGGG
>JANOUM010000277.1:0-11208 GCA_031416855.1 Rhodoferax sp.
GGCGCCGCCACCAGGCAGCCGAACTCGCGCGCAAAATCGACCGAGATGCGCGCATGCACGGCGCCCTGCCGGTCGAAGAAGCGTTGTGTGCCGCTGATACCGAAAACCCCTTCGTGCCAGATGTTGGGGTGGATGTACAGCCCCTGCAGGCCGCTGAAGCGAAAACAGACAAATTTGTCGGGCGTGATGTCGTCGCCCGGCAGCGCCAGCGGCACCAGGAAGGGCCGGGCCTCGAGCGGGAAGAACAGCTGGCCGCCGTCGGGATGGTAGTTGGCATGCCACAGCATCATGCGCAGCGGGTCGCGCGAGTGGTCGGTGCGGGCGTGCTCCGGCGGCTGGCCATAGGCCAGGATGTAGTGGCCGCCTACGGCGTCGTTACGTCCATACAGGATGTCGCCCTGCCAGTCGCTGACGAACACGCCTTCGGTGGTGCCGGCTTCGTCGCCGGTGTCTTCGTCGACCGTGCGCCAACCGGCCGCAGGCCAGCGCACGATCTCGACCTTGCAGTCCTGCGGGTCATCGACCAGGTGGCCGTAACCCTTCAGCGTGTCAGCGCTGGCATCGACCACTGGCATTTCGACGATGCGCAGGCCGGGCGGAAGATCGGGATGGAGGTAGTTGGGTGCTTGGGCCATGACTTGGTGCCGAGGGCAATTGGATGTTCTGGATGTTCTGCGGCCGGGCTATTGGGTTGCGGCAATGCGCAGCTCGGGGCCACTGAGCCGGGAGCCCTGGTGATGGGCGGCCACCAGCTTGCACATCGCTGCGTTGCGCGGCGCGCTGGAACCGACCTGGGCCGCCAGCCGGACCACGGCCCCACACAGGTCGTTGATCTCGGTGATGCGGCCCCGCCGCAGGTCGTCCCACATCGACGAGCGCGCCTGGGCGTCGATGCGCAACATGCGCGCGGCGACCAGGCTGAACAACCAGTTCGGCAGGCGCAGCAGCCGGGGCATCAGGCGCGGCGACACCGCAGCGATCCGCGCCGGCGTGATGCCGGCCTGATGCATCACGGCCAGCGCTTCTTCCTGCAAGTCGGCCAGCACCCGACGGTAGTCCCGGTCCAGCAGCTGGGCGCGCAGCGGCAGGTCGGACAGCGCGTTGACGGGATTGTTCAGGTTGAGCAGGAGCTTGCCCCACTGCACCGGGCGCATGTCGTCGGCCAGTTCGGTGGCCAGGCCGCAGGCGTTGAGCAGCAGGGCCATTTCGCGGGTGACGCTGCTGCGCTCCAGGTACAGCTTGCCACTGGTGGCCCGGTGTGCGTGGCCGGCTGCAGGCATGACCACCTTGCAGGCCACCATGCCGGCCAGGGTTTTCATGTGCGGCGCGATGGCCGCGATGCGCGCCACGTTGTCGACCCCGTTTTGCAGCGACACCACCAGCGTGCCGCTCGGGCAGCAGGCGGTGATCTCCAGTGCCGCGGCCTCGGTCGCGCCGCCTTTCACACAAAGCAGGACGACGCAGTCCGGACTCATGGGGACCCGGGCCAACGACGTGGTAAGCGCCATCTGCCGCGCCGGCACCTGCGCGCGGAAACCGTTCAGGTCGCTGACCAGCAGCCCGTCCTGGAGCAGGTGGTCGATCACACGCGGGCGGCCGATGACTGTCACCCGCCGCCCGCCGGCGGCCAGACGGCCCCCGACATAACAACCGATCGCACCGGCGCCCAGGATGATGAAGTGCATGGCCGTGTTTTATCTGGTTTTTTGTCCCAGCGCCAGCACCAGGGACAAAGCGCATGCCACCATCGACAGGGCCTGCAAAGGCCCGAACGGCTCGCCCGCCACCAGGGCCCCGGTGACCATCGCGACCACCGGCACCATCACCGAGGACAGGCCGGCGAGGCTGGCCGGCAGAAGCCCCACGATGGCGAACCAGCAGACGTTGCCGATGCACATCGGCACCAGCGTGATCCAGGTGATGACGGCGATGGTGTGCCAGCTGGGCATGAACCAGCGCCCGTCCCCGAACAACAGTGCGCCGGCGACCATGGGAATGGCGCCGATCAGCAACTGCCACCCGGTCAGCACCAGCACCGGCAGCTGCACGTTGCCACGTTTCAGGATCAGGGTGCCGGCCGCCCAGCCGATCGCTGCCAGGATGCCAA
The DNA here is from genome assembly GCA_031416855.1 of Rhodoferax sp. GTDB lineage: Bacteria > Pseudomonadota > Gammaproteobacteria > Burkholderiales > Burkholderiaceae_C > CAISIP01. The sequence continues at coordinate 2,108 of JANOUM010000277.1, forward strand.
GCGCAAACCCCAGCGGCGCGCTGGCATAAGCCTTGAAGCTGCCGACCATCAGCAGCGTGACACCCGCTGCGCCGAGCGCGACGGCCAGCAGCTGGCGCGGGCGCAGCCGTTCACGCAGTACGGCCCAGCTGATCAGCGCCGACCACAGGGGCATGGTGAAACCCAGCACCGCCGCCTGCCCGGACGGAATCAGCACGGCCGCATAGGTGCTGCACAGGTTCCACAACACCAGGTACAGCAAGGTGCCCAGGACGACAGTGCGCCAGTATCGGCGCGGCAGGTCCAGGGGTTGTCCGCGCAGCCGCGCGATACCCAGCAGCACGATGCCGGACCCGACCATCGACACACTGCGGAAGGTCCAGACCGAGACCTCGCGCACGGCATGCGGAAACAGCGGCCAGTTGGTGCCCCAGACCAGGGTCAGCGCCACCAGCATAAAGATGGCGCGCCGGGGAACGGTGGAGGCAGTGGTCACGGGAAGGCGGGTGGGCGGAGGAGCAAGGATTGTCGACCCAATCGCGCCGTCGGCAGTCTTTTGGCGCCACCTTGCGCTAGACTGCTTCTTTGTCCGACACTCGCGCTTGTGGACATTGGAGAAGGCGTCGTGAACACCACCGGTCTGAAACACCGCTTGTCGGCCATTGTGGCGGCCGACGCGGCCGGTTTCGTCCGGCTGATGGCGGCCGACGACAAGGGCACCGTGGCGGCGCTGGACGCGGCGCGGGCGGTGTTCCGGCGCCAGATCGACGACCACCAGGGACGGGTGATCGACACCGCCGGGGACTCCGTGCTGTCGGTGTTCGAGACGGCCGGTGGTGCGGTTGCCGCCGCGTTGGCGGTTCAGGAGGAACTGGCCGAGATGATGGCCGAAGTGCCGGAACAACGCCGGATGCGGTTTCGCATCGGCATCCACCTGGGCGATGTGATCGAGAAGGCCGACGGCTCGGTGTACGGCGATGGTGTCAACATAGCCGCCCGCCTGCAGGCCGTGTCCGAACCCGGCGGTATCACGGTGTCGGATTCGATCCGCACCGCGGTCAAGGGCAAACACGCCATCGGATTCGAGGACCTCGGCCACCAGCTGGTGCGCAATATCGAAGACCCGGTACGTGCCTGGCGGGTGCATCCTGGCGGTGCGGCGGCATTCGGATCCTCCAGCATGTCCGCGCCGCTGTCGTTGTGGCGCGACCAGGAGAGCACATCGGGATCGGCGCCGTTGCGGCTGCCGGAGCGGCCCTCGATCGCGGTGCTGCCTTTCACCAACCTGGGTGGGGATGCCGAGCAGGAGTATTTCGCCGACGGGCTGGTCGAGGAGATCATCACCGAGCTGTCGCGCTTTCGCCGGCTGTTCGTGATCGCGCGCAACACCTCGTTCTCCTACAAGGGCAAGAGCGTGGATGCGACCCGGGTGGCGCGCGAACTCGGCGTCGATTTCCTGCTCGAGGGCAGTGTGCGCAAGGCCGGCAACCGGGTGCGCATCTCGGCGCAGGTGATCGATGGTCAGACCGGCCACCATGTGTGGGCCGAGCGTTACGAGGACGTGCTGAGTGACGTGTTCGATCTGCAGGAGCGCATCACACGCCAGGTGGTGAGCACTATGGTGCCCGAGATCGAGGCCGAGGAGATGCGCCTGTCGGAGCGCGGCCAGCGTCGGTATTCCGAAACCGACGACATGGCCTGGCGGGCTGCCAAGGCGATGTCGGATGCGATGTTCGGCGGCACGCCGGAACGCTCGCTGCAGGCGATCGAGGCGGCGGCCCAGTCGATCGCGCTGGACCGGTCCTGCGCACTGGCCTGGCATGTGTTGAGCAACACCCACGCCTGGCGCGTGTTCATGGCATGGGCGCCCGACCGGGACACCGAGCTGGCCGTATCGCGCCACGCGGCCGACATGTTGCTGGCCCTGGCGCCCAATGACAGCCGCTCCTATTTCCAACGCGGCATCGCGCAGGAAATGGCCGGCGAGGCGGCCGCCGGCGCCGCCGACCTGCGCCGTGCACTGGCGCTGAACCCCAACGATGCAACCGTGCATTTCTTCCTGTCCTATGTCGAGGCTGCAGAGGGAAATTCCGCGCGTGCCACCGAGCTCGCCGTGCAGGCAGTGCGCATGAGCCCGAAAGACCGCTGGGTCGGCACCGCCTACCTTGCGCGGGCCCTGTGCGCCTTTATCGAGCGTGAGTGGCAGGCGTTGTATGACTGGGCCGACCTGGCCATCCAGGCGCAGGCCACGCACCCGATACGGCGCGTGCTGATGATCGCGTTTGCCGCCGAGGTCGGCGACCAGCCGTTGTTGCGCAAGCACCTGGGGCGGCTGCAGGCGGCGGCCCCCGATTTCATCGGCAGCCTGTTCCGGGGCGACTACCGCCCGCTGCACCGGCCCGAACATGCGCGCTTGCTGCTCGACAGCCTGCGCAAGGCCGGGCTGGAACCCTGAGCCGCGCGGTCAAAGCCCGCCAAGAAAACCCAGCAGCAGTTGATTCACCTCGGCCGTGCGCTCGCGCTGGATCCAGTGGCCGGCGCCCGGCAGTATGTGGCAACCCCGCAGACCGGGCAGTGTGGCCGAGAAATGCTCGATAGTCGCCTTGGCGGCCGGAAAACGCAGCACGCCATCACGCGCGCCTGCGATGAACAGGGCTGGTTGGCGGATCGCGCAACCGCGCCAGGGGCCCAGCAACTCCCAGGAGCGGCGCAGGTTGCGGTACCAGTTCAGCCCACCGCGAAAGCCGGCGTGGCGGTACTCGGCGGCGTAGTAGGCAATGTCTTCCCGAGTCAGCCAGGGCGGCAGGGTGTGCGGTTCGACCGTATTGCCCAGAAAACCCTTGCCGGGTGCGAGGGCCCCGAACACGGTGCGCTCCGGGCAGTCGCCCGACCCGCTGAAGTGGATGCGCCGGATCGACGCCTCCACATCACGCTGCAATTCGGCTTCGGCCACACCGGGCTTCTGGAAATACTGCATGTAGAAGTTGTCGATGCCCTGCTTTTCCAGCGCGGTGAGGAAGTCGAGGTAACCCGGTGGCGAGAACGGAACACTCATCCCCACCACCGCCCGGAACATGTCCGGTCGCAGCATGGTGGCGTTCCAGGCCACCGGCGCACCCCAGTCATGGCCCACGATGACGGCCTGTGTCTCGCCCATCGCCTTCACCAGCTCGACCATGTCGCCCACCAGGTGCAGCATGGTGTACTGGGCGACATCGGGCGGCGCTTCGGTGGCACCGTAGCCGCGCATGTCGGGTGCCACCCCGCGGTAGCCTGCGGCGGCGACTGCGGCGAGCTGGTGGCGCCAGGAGTACCAGGATTCGGGGAAACCGTGGCAGAACAGCACCAGGGGCCCAGTGCCCTGTTCGGCCACGCGCATGGTGATGCTGTTGGCATGGTGCTCGGTGAACTTGAGCGGATGCATGGTGTCAGGCCTTTCACAGTGTGCCCATCAACAGGTCGACCCGGGCTCCCCGATGGCGGCTGTGTCGCCCCAGGGCCGGTCGCTATTGCAGGTGCTTGGCGAAAAACGCCAGCGTCCGGCTCCACGCGAGCGCGGCCGCTGCCGGGTCGTACTTCAGAATCGCGAGGCCCTTGGAGTCGGCGGTCTCGTTGGCAAACGCATGGTGGGCCAGGTAGCGGTGGAATTCGAACGCGACCCTGGCGTCGGACAGTTTCTTCTCCAGGTCGGCCACGCCGGCAATCGGGAATGGCACATCCAGGGTGGCCCAGTGGCCGAGCAAGGGTGCGGTGATCTTCGACGCGTCGATGTACTCCAGGGGCGGGTAGCCGTAGTAGGGCACTGCGGCGTCCACCTCCGGCACGAACACCGAGGCCAGCAGCGTCAAGGCCCCGCCCATGCAATAACCGGTGACCCCGACCCTGGCACTGCCCGACGCCTTGAGATGCTGAACCGCACCCCTGACGTCCTGCCCTGCGGCATCGCTGAAGTTCAACTCCTTCATGAGGTGCTCGGCTTCGTTGGCGGCCAGTGCCACCTTGCCGCGGTAGAGGTCAGGTACCAGGGCGCGGTAACCGGCAGCGGCCATCTTGTCCGCCACGCCCTTGATCTGATCGTTCAAGCCCCACCACTCCTGAATCACCACGACGCCCGGACCAGGTGTGCCGGCGTCTGACTGTGCCAGGTAGCCATTGACCTGCTGGCCGTCAGGGCGTTTGAAGCTGATGATCGTTCCCATGGAATTTCCTTGCATGCGTTTGGGTGGCGGCGACGCGCCGGACCGGTCATTGTGCTCCGGTCTCCGTGGCGTTGGCAACCGCTGTTTCGGTGCCGGGTTGGCGCTGATCAAGGCTACACTGGCCGCTTCCAAAACTCCTGGCCGGATCGCACACTGTGGCACGCGCTTCACTGTCTGACGTCATGGCGAAAGCGCGCGCGCTCGCATGGTCCGGTCAACATGGCGAGGTAGTCGGCGTCTGCAGCCAGGCCCTGACAGCGTGCAGGCCATCGCCAGTGCAGCAGCTCGCACTGCTGGGGCTGCGCGCCGAATCGCTGATGGCGCAGGGCCATTTTGACGCGGCTGCGCAGGATGCCGACGCCATGCTGGTGTTGGCCAAACAGCAGCGTGGCGGGGCCCTGCAGGTGAAGGCCTTGTTGTGCCGTGCTTATGCCACCATGCGGCGGGGGCAGGTCCAGGCGGCGCTGGCGGCGGCCGCCGAGGCACAGACGCTGGCACATTCCGGTCGCAACAAGGCATGGGCGAACCGCAGCCTGTTGTGCCTGGCCGAGGCGCAGTTGCGGGCGGCGCAACAGGGCGCGGCATTGGCCACTGCGCAACTGGTGGCGAAGCAATTCGGCTTGTCGGGCGACACCCTGCTCCAGGGCCGGGCCCATTGGGTCGAGGCGTTCGCCTACACCCGGCTGTCGCAGACCGAGGCCTCAAGCGCCGCGGCACGCCAGGCCGAGATGCTGGCGCGGCAATCGGGTGACGAATACGGCTTGGCCAATGCGCTCAATGTGTTGAGCTTCAGTTGCGCCGATATTGCTGGGCGCCTGGTGTTGTTGCAACAGGCGGCGCAGGCATTCGAGCGTGCTGGTTATGTGTATGGGCAGTCGCAGGTCGTCGGCAATCTCTCGCTGGCTTTCGCCGAGCTGGGCTTGTGGCGCGCGGCGGGTCGCTTGGGCGAGAAATGTGTTGCCCAGTGTGAGCGCATGGGCGCGCGTCTTAACCAGGCCCTTGAATCCGGCGTCATGCTGCTGTGGAAAATCAGGCTGGGCGACGTGGCCGGCGCCCGAGCGGCATGGCCCGCTTACGACGCCTTGGTCACATCCCTGAACGAACCGGTGACGCACAACGACCGCGAGATGTGGGCCAGTGTCCTCTTGATGGCCGAGGGCGACGCGCACGCAGCCCTGCAGCGCCTGGACGGTCTCCTGCGCCATGTGCGGGCGAACAACCCCGGCTTCGAGCTCTACGTGCTTATCCCGCTGGCGCAGTTGCATTTGATGCGCGGCGACTTCAACGCGGCCTTGCGCGCCAGCCGGCGCGGTACCGCCTTGCACACCAGGAACGGGTTCGCCCGCACGGGCTTCGGCCAGAGCCAGGATATCTGGTTCCTGCACAGCCAGGCACTGGTCGCCAACGACAAGCTGGAGGCCGCCTGGCCCGCCCTGCAAATGGCCCACGACTTGCTGCAGAAGGCCGTGCGCAACGTGCGCGATGAAGGCTTGCGTCGCAGCTACCTGAACAAACATACGCTGAACCGTCAACTGCTCGCCACTTGGTTGCGCGAATCGGCCCGGCGCGGCCTGCCTGAAGCAGAACGCCTGGCGCACCTCGCCATCGAGAGCAACCTGCGCGAGCCGTTCCAGCGTCTGGTGGACACCGGCACACGCATGAACGAGTTGCGCAGCAGCCAGGCCTTGCATGACTTCCTGATTGACGAGGTGACCGAGCTCACGGGTGCCGAGCGGGTGCTGCTGGTGCTGGGCGACGCTGGCGAGTGGCAGATTGCCGGCTCCTTGCTGCCCGCCGGGGAGGACGTCGCAGCGCTGTTGCAGGCGATCCAGCCGTGGTTGCAGGAGGCCGGCCGCTCCCACACCGTGCGCCTGCGCCACGGGCCAGACGGCGCCGCATCCGTCGACCAGCGTTCCTGCCTGGTTGCGCCGCTGGTGGTGCAGCAGCGCGTGCTGGGTTTCCTGTACGCCGACATCGAAGGCGTGTTCGGCCGTTTTCATGACGCCGACCGGGATCAGCTGGCCATGCTGGCGGCGCAGGCCGCCGTGGCGCTGGACAACCTGCGTTTTGCCGCCGGACTGGAGCAGCAGGTGGCACAGCGCACCGCCGAGGCGCGCGCCGCGCAGGCGCAGGCCGAGAGCGTGGCGATGGAGAACGCGCGCCTGCTGGGTGAGAGCCAGCAGGCCCTGGAGCGCCAGACTGCCGCGGCCGACATCCTCAAGGTGATCGCCGATTCGCCGACCGATGTGCAACCGGTGTTCGAGGCGATCGCCTTCCGTGCCCGGCGCCTGCTGAGCGGGCTGACGGCCCACGTTACCCAGGTGGTCAGTGACCAGGTGCATCTGGCGGCCCTGACCTCGCAAGACGCCTCGCGGGACGGGGCCCTGCGCTCCCTCTATCCCATGCCCGTCACCGCGTCCTGGGCGGCGCAAGTGTTTGTTTCCGGGGTGCCCGGTATGGTGTCCGATGTCGAAACCGACCCGCGGATCAGCGCGTCGGCACAACAGATGGCGCGTGTGCGGGGTTACCGCAGCGTCATCGCGGTGCCCATGCTGCGCGACAAGGCCGTCATCGGCACGGTCCATGTCAGCCGCGCGCGGGCCGGGCCTTTTGCCGCCGAGCAGCTGGCGCTGCTACAGACCTTCGCCGACCAGGCGGTGATCGCGATCGAAAACGTGCGGCTGTTCCGCGAGACACAGGGGGCGCTGCGCAAGGTCGAGGAGCGCACCGCCGAACTCACCGAATCGCTTGACTACCAGACCGCCATCAGCGACGTGCTGCGCGTGATCAGCGAATCGCCCACCGAGGTGGCGCCCGTGTTTGAAGCCATCATGGACAGTGCGACACGCCTGTTCCAGCCGCGGGTCATGGCCATCTTCCGGTATGACGCAGGCCTGATCCACCTGGCCGCCACGCGCAACTGGTCGAGCGAGGCCGTGCACCAAGCGCAGACCCTCTACCCGATGCCGGCCGATGAAAACTCGCTCGCCGGGCGGGTGATCCAGCAGCGGGAAACGATCGCCATCGATGACACCCAGGACGCAAGGCAGACAGCAATGGCGCGCTTGGCCAGGGTCGGCGGCTGGCGGCGCATGATCGCCGCGCCGATGCTCAAGGACGGCAAGCCGATAGGCACCATCCACGTCGCCTGGCCAGACGCCGGCCAGACGCCCCAGCGCCAGATCGACCTGCTCAAGACCTTCGCCGACCAGGCGGTGATTGCGATCGAGAATGTGCGGCTGATCAAGGAGACGCAAACGGCGCTGGAGCGCCAGACCGCGACCGCCGAGATCCTGAAGGTGATCAGCAGTTCACCCACCGACACACAGCCGGTGTTCGACGCCATCGTGCACAGCGTTGCGCGGCTGTTCGGGCGCAAGGCGGCCTTGCGCACGGTCGAGCCCGAAGGCCTGCGCCGCCGGGCTCGAAGTTACGACCTGATCGCGGGCGAGTTCCATGGCGACGACGTGATGCAGATCACCGCGGACAGCATCGTGGGACGGGCGGTGCTGGGGCGTCGCGCGCTACAGGATCCGGATACGCAATCGGTCGATGCCACGGCCTATGGCCGCGCGAACGCGGCGCAACTGGCATTTCGATCAATCGCCTCGGCGCCTTTGCTGCAGGGCGATGTCGCCATTGGTGTCATCTCAGTGTCATCGCCAGAACCTGGCGCGATGACCGACGAGCAGATGAATTTGCTGGCTACCTTCGCCGACCAGGCGGTGATCGCGATCCAGAACGCGCGGCTGTTCAACGAGACCAAGGAAGCGCTGGCGCGCGAGACCGCGAGCGCCGAGATCCTGGGCGTGATCAGCGAATCGCCGACGGACGTGCAGCCGGTGTTCCGCGCCATCGTCAATGCGGCGGTGCGCCTGGCCGGTGCGTCCATGGCCGCTGTGGCACGTCTTGAAGGCCAGGCGATCCGCACGATGGCGATAACGCGCCCGGGTGAGCCGGTCGGTGGCCCCTTCCCCGAACTGATGCCGTTGGACCCGAACGAGAACTTTCCGTCGCAGATGGCCGCGAGCAAGCGGATGCTGTACATCCCGGACCTGCTGGCTATCGCGCTGCCGCCATTCGAGCAGCGCGTGCAGGCCAAGCAGGGATTTCGCTCGATTGTGCTGCTGCCGATGTTGCGTGGCGGCGAGGTCATCGGCGGGTTGGTCGTCGCGCGCAGCGTGGCGGATGGGTTCGACGCCAAGGCGATCGCGCTGCTGCAAGGATTCGTCGACCAGGCAAGCATCGCTATCGAGAACGTGCGCCTGTTCAACGAGACGCAGGAGTCGCTGGAGCGCCAGACCGCAACCACCGACGTGCTGCAGGTCATCAACGCATCCCCGGGTGATCTGGCGCCGGTGTTCGCCGCGATCGTGAGCAGTGCGCTGCGTTTGTGCGATGCGCATGCGGGCGGCCTGTGGCTGGTCGAAGGCGACACGGCGCGGGCCAATGGCCTGTTTGGCGGCAACGTGCCTCAGGCCTTCGTGGATTGGCTGGCGAGCAATCCCGTGCCGGTGTCGCACCTGCTGGGGCGCGATCCACTCGCCAATGCGTATGTGCATGTGGCCGACGTGGCCGCGTCGATCGCCTATCAGAAGCGCCTTCCCATTGGCGTGGCGGTCGTCGAGTTGGGTCACGGACGGACCAGCTTGTTTGTACCGTTGATCGAGGGCAGCACCATCATCGGCATCCTCAACCTGGTCCGGCCAGAAGTGCGACCGTTCTCCGACAAGCAGATCGCGCTGCTGCAGGCCTTTGCCACGCAGGCGCAGATCGCGATGAAGAATGCGCGCCTCATCAACGAGACCAAGGAGGCGCTGGAGCGGCAGACGGCCAGTGCCGAAGTGCTGAATGTGATCAGTGCTTCCGTGGCCAATGCGCGCCCGGTTTTCGAGGCCATCATGCGCAGTTGTCGCTTGTTGT
>JANOUM010000278.1:0-5408 GCA_031416855.1 Rhodoferax sp.
TGCTGGTGGGTGACACGATTACCGAAATCACCAGCCACGCCCGAAAGGTCCAGGCCGATCTGATCGTGGTCGGCCACAAGCACCTCGACGGCTGGGCGGCGCGCTGGTGGCGCGGGTCGAGTTCGGGTGCGCTGATTGAACACGCCCACTGCAGCGTGCTGGTGGCGATCACCGCCTGACTGGCTGCGTCGCCGTTCGACGCCCTTGTCTTTTCGCCCGCACACCGGGCCGGGGGCTACCAGTCCTCCTTCACTGCCAGTACCGCGTCGGTGCTGGCTGCTGCCCGCGCGGCCAGCCAGGCGGTGACGGTTCCGGCCAGCACCATGGCGCCACACAGGGCCACCAATCGGCCCCAGGGCAGGAGCAGGTCCATCGTCCAGTGGAAACTCTGCGGGTTCACCACGTGCACCAGCACCACACTGACCGCCAGCCCCAGCCCTAGCCCGGCGATGGCGCCAACCGCCGTCCAGGCCAGGCCTTCGGCCGCCACCAGACGCAGGATCTGGCCCCGGGTGAGCCCCAGATGGGCCAGCAGACCGAACTCCTTGCGCCGGGCCAACACCTGGGCGCTGAAATTGGCGGCCACGCCGAACAGGCCGATGGCGATGGCGACCGCCTGCAGCCAGTAGGTCACGGCGAAGCTGCGGTCGAATATGCGCAAGGACAACGCGCGGATCTCGCCCGCGCTGGAGAACTCCACCAGCGCGGCGCCCGCGTGGCGTTGCGCGGTGTCGCGGATCGCCTGCTGCAACTGCGCCGGGTCGGTGCCCGGGGCCAGCCAGAGCGCGATGTCGTTGGCGCGCCTGTCCCCGGTCAGGCGTTCGAAGTCGCGCTGGTCGATGGCGATAGAGCCGGACTGGCGAGCATAGTCGCGCCATACGCCGGCTACGAAGAATCTGCTGGGCCCGGGTGTGCCCGGCTGGCTGGCCAGGCCGGCCGAGAAGACGGCGGACAGCGGCTTGAAATAGGTCCCGGGCAAGGCCCGGTACAAATCCACCATCGATTCGCTGACATAGATGGCAATGGCGTCGGGCGGTACCGGCAGGGGCTCGCCGATCAGCGGCAGCGTGCGCGCCGGGTCCCCGATGGCACGCGCCAGCAGGGCCACATGGCCTTTGGCCGGGTCGAGCGACAGCGTGGTGGTGCGCACCGTGGCGAGCCGCTGCACCCCGGGCACCCGCTGCACCGCGCGCACGAACTCGGGCGGGAAGAAGGCCGCTTCGCCGGCACCGGCGCCGAGCGCCGTGCGCAAGTACAGATCGGCTGGCAGCACCACGTCGAGCCAGCGGGTCACCGACTCCCTGAAACTTGCCACCATCACGGTCAACGCCACTGCCAGACTGAGTGAGGCCACGACGCCACTGATGGCCACCGCCGCGCTGGAGCGCACCCGACGCGCCCGTTCGATGGCCAGCATTGGCAGCAGCCAGCGCGACAACAGCGGCGCGAGCCGGTCGTAGAGCAGCCCGATCAGGGCCGGCAGCGCACCGATGCCCCCGACCAGCAACAGCCCGATTGCGACATAGGCAGCCAGCGGAATGCCCAACACCGGCGGTGCCAGCGTGAGTGCGGCGGCGGTCGCCAGCAGCAGGGCCGCCAGCCACGGATGGCTCCGGGGTGCCTCTTGCAGGCCCAGGCCTTTGAGCGTCTGGGCTGGCGGCAGGTGTTGTGCCGCCCGTGCCGGTAGCCAGCCGCCGACCAGTGCCGCAGCCACGCCCAGCGCGCCGTGGGCCAGGGCAGCCAGCGGGCTCCATTGCAGGGCCGGCGCCACGCCGGTAAAGAAACCGCCGCCCAGGTCGCCTCCGAGCAGGCGCAGCGCGAGCCAGGCCAGTCCCGTCCCCAGCGCCACTCCGGCCGCGCTTCCAGCGATACCCAGCAGCAAGGACTCGGCCAGCACCAGGCGCAGGCGCTCGCGTGCCGACAGCCCCAGCACGCCCAGCAACGCGAATTGCTGGGCGCGTTTGGCCACACTCAGCGCCAGCACCGAAAACACCAGGAACGCGCCGGTGAACAAGGCCACCAGTGCCAGCACGGTCAGATTGACGCGGTAGGCCCGTGACAGGTTGCTGACGCGCTGCTCTGCATCGCCCGGCTGCACCACCGACAGGTTGGGACTCCAGCGTGGGTCGGCGCGCAGCGCGGCCAGCAGTTCGGCCCGGTCGGCGCCCGGTGCCAGACGCAGGTCGATGCGCGTCAGCTGCCCGGCCTTGCCAAACAGGTCCTGCACCGCGCCGATGTCCATCACCGCCAGTGGCGGGCCGCCCGCGCTGATCCTGCCGGCCACCTGAACCGGGCGCAGCTGCAGCGCCTGTTGCATCTGCAGGCGCGCGGCGGTTCCCGGTTCCAGCCCGAGCGCCTGCGCGGCAGCGGCGTTCAGGAACACCGCGTCCGGCGCAAACAGCTCAAAGCGCCCGCTCTGGCGCGAGGGAAGCGGCATCAAGGCCGGTGCGACGCGGGCCACCACCAGCGCATCCACCCCCACCACCCGCAGCGCGATCCGTTGGCCGCTGGTGTCGACCGCATAGGTGCCGAGTTCCAGCACCGGAGACGCGACCGCGACGCGCGGGTCGGTGGCCACCAGCGCGTACAGCGCCTCGTCCAGGCTGCCTTGCGTGGCGCGCAGCTCCAGGTCGGGTTGGCCGTTGACCGAACGCACCGCCTGCGAAAACTCGCTGAGCGCCGATGCGTTGATCAGCGAGACCGAAAACGCCAGCGCCACGCCCAGCATCACGGCGACCACCGCCGCCGCGTTGCGCCAGGGGTGGTGCAGCAGTTCCTGCCACGAGAATGTTTTGAGCAGCGTAAGCACAAGCCAGTATATTGAGCGGCTTTTCGCAACTTCCCCAAGGACCCGCCCCATGCCCGATTTGCCCACCTTCGCCGATGTCGTGGCCGCCGCCGTCCGGATCGAGGGTCATGCCCACCACACACCGGTGATGCGCTCCAGCACGCTCGACCAGCGCCTGGGGGCGCAGGTGTTCTTCAAATGCGAGAACTTCCAGCGCATGGGCGCCTTCAAGTTCCGCGGTGCGTTCAATGCGTTGTCGCGATTCGATGCCGCGCAACGCCAGGCCGGCGCGCTCGCGTTTTCCAGCGGCAACCATGCGCAGGCGATCGCGCTGTCGGCGCGCCTGCTGCACATTCCGGCGCTGATCCTGATGCCCGCCGACGCCCCGCAGGCCAAGCTCGACGCCACCCGGGGTTATGGCGCCGAGGTGATCCTGTTCGACCGCTTCAAGCAGGACCGGGAAGTGCTGGCCCGCGATGTCGCAGCCGAGCGTGGCATGACGCTGATCCCGCCGTTCGACCATGCTGATGTGATTGCGGGGCAGGGTACGGCGGCCAAGGAACTGTTTGAGGAAACCGGTGCGCTGGACTATTTGTTCGTGTGTATGGGAGGCGGCGGCCTGCTCAGTGGATGCGCCCTGTCGGCACGTGCCCTGTCACCCGGGTGCACGGTGATCGGCGTCGAACCCGAGGCCGGCAATGACGGCCAGCAGTCGTTTCGCAGTGGCCGCATCGTGCGCATCGCTACACCGCAGACGATCGCCGATGGCGCGCAGACACAGGCGGTGGGAGAACTCACCTTTGCCATCATTCGGCGCGATGTGCAGGACATCCTGACGGCGACCGACGCGCAACTGGTCGAGGCCATGCGGTTCTTTGCCGAACGCATGAAGCTGGTGGTCGAACCCACCGGATGTCTGGGCCTGGCGGGTGCGCTGCACGGGGGGGTGCCGCTGGCCGGCAAACGGGTCGGTGTGGTGGTGAGTGGTGGCAATGTGGACGTGCAGCGGTACGGGCAGTACCTGGCCGCGCCGGCATGAAGCCCGGCGCCTGGTGCTTGCTGGCCAGTCTGTGGCTGGCGGTCGGCGCCATCGCCCAGCCGCTGGACCTGGCCGGCGATCCGGCGGATCTGGCGCGTGTGGCCCTGGGCTCGGACCCGGGCCAGGCCTCGGTAGCGGTCTGGCGCGATGGCCACCTGCGTGCCGCGACCGTGCGCCATGATCCGGGCCGTGCGGTCGGTGAACCGGCGCCGCTGGTGACCGACACGGCACCGGCGCTGTACGAGATCGGATCGATCAGCAAGATCTTCACCGGCCTGCTGCTGGCGCAGGCGGTCGAGCGGGGTGACCTGGCATTGGGCGATACCCTGGGTGGTTTGTTGCAGGGCAAGGTCGTGTTCGTATCGCCCGACGTGGCGGCCATCACGCTGGAGCAACTGGTGACGCACCGGTCCTGCCTGCCACGGCAGTTCGGCGAGCTGCGCACCGGCGCGGCCAGCGTCGCGCAAATCCGTAGCGCCGACCGTGCTGCCTTGTGGGCGGCGCTGGCGGGCCAGAAAATTGCCCGCGCTGCGCCGTGCCCCGCGCTCTACAGCAACTACGCCGTGGCGGTGCTGGGCGAGTTGTTGGCCGAGCGCTATGGCAAGGGCTGGGGTGAACTGGTGCAGGAACGCATCACTGCGCCGCTGGCGCTGACCGACACGCTGGTGCAGCTCGGTGACAAGTCCGGTCGGCTCGCGCCCGGGCATGACGGCCGCAGGGCTGCCGCGCCCTGGGACATGCAGGCGTTTGCCGGTGCCGGTGGCCTGCGCTCCAGTGTGCAGGAACTGGCCCGCTTCGGGCAGGCGCTGGTGCAAGGGCGGGCGGGGCCGTTCGGTGCGGCGGCCGAGCGGATGGTCGCGCCGCTGGCTGCCTACCGCGGGGGCCAGATCGGATATGCCGTGTTTGTCTCCGGTCCACCAGCGCGGCGCAGCTTGTCGCATGATGGCCAGACCGGTGGTTACCGCGCCTTGCTGGTGCTGTACCCGGATTCGGGCGAGGTGATGGCGGCACTGGTGGCCAATAGCCAGGCGCCGGTGTCCCGATTGGGCGGACGCCTGGCAGCGACGCGCTACCCGGTGGGCGGCGTGGCGATGGCCATCGACCCCATGAAACTCGCCGACTACCGGGGCACGTTTCGTGTCGACCGGGAACTCGCGCTGGTCTGTGTGGTGCAACACGGCGCCCTGCATGTGCGCTCCACCGGCGGCGTGTTCCGCGCCTACCTCCCGGTGGCCCCGGATGTGTTCACGCGCCCCGACGGCGGCGCGCAGCTCAGCTTTGCGCGACGCGACGGCGTGGTGGTGGCGGCCACGCTGGAGCAATCCGGCAACACGACGACGGCGCAGCGCAGCACCGAAGCGGCGCCGGACGATGCGGTGCTGGCACCGGGTGCCGTGGCCGCGTACGTCGGGCGTTACGTGTCGACGCGGGCGTTTCGCTCCACGGTGGAGTTCGACGTCGAGGATCTCGACGGTCAGATGGTCGTGCGGTCGTCGGCCTTCCCGCGCCAGCCGGTGTTTCCGATGGCCGGGCGGGCCGATCGTTTCCACTACGAGGGCGGGCGCGCAGAACTCCAGTTCG
>JANOUM010000279.1:0-2551 GCA_031416855.1 Rhodoferax sp.
TTTGCTGGTGCAGACGATCTTCTCCGATTTCGCCAACCTGTGGCCGGAGCGCTTCACCAACATGACCAATGGCGTGACGCCGCGGCGCTGGCTGGCGCAGGCCAATCCCGGTCTGGCCGCGCTGCTCGACGACACGCTGGGCCTGGGCTGGCGGCTCGACCTGGGCCAGTTGCAGCGCCTGCGCAGCCTGCGCGACGACTCGGCGCTGGGGGCGCGCTTCGCGGCCGCCAAACACGCCAACAAGCTGCGCCTGGCGGCCACCATTTTGCGCACCACCGGCATCCTGGTCGATCCGCACAGCCTGTTCGATGTGCAGGTCAAACGCATCCACGAATACAAGCGCCAGCTGCTCAACGTGCTGCACGTGGTGGCGCGTTACCAGGCGATCCTGGCCACTCCGTCGGCCAACTGGGTGCCACGTACCGTCATCCTGGCGGGCAAGGCGGCGTCGAGCTACCACACCGCCAAGTCGATCATCCGGCTGATTCATGACGTGGGTGCGGTGATCAACAACGATCCGCGCATCGGCGACCGGCTCAAGCTGGTGTTCATACCGAACTACGGCGTGTCGGTGGCCGAGACGATCATGCCGGGCGCCGACCTGTCGCAGCAGATCTCCACTGCCGGCACCGAGGCCTCCGGCACCGGCAACATGAAACTGGCGTTGAACGGTGCACTCACCATCGGCACGGACGACGGCGCCAACATCGAGATCCGCCAGAACGTGGGTGACGAGAACATCTTCATCTTCGGCCTGAGCACCGCCGAGGTGCGCGCGTCGCGCCAGCAAGGCTACCAGCCGATGCGCCACTACGACACCGAGCCCGAGCTCCGCGCGGTACTCGACGCCATCGCAGGTGACGCCTTTTCGCCGCGCGAACCCGGCCGCTACCGCGCGCTGGTCGACTCGCTGCTGTGGGGCGGCGATCACTACATGCTGCTGGCCGACTTTGCCTCCTACCTGGCCGCCCAGGCGCGGGTGGACGCCTTGTACCGCACGCCGAAACAATGGGTCGCACGCAGCATTGCCAACGTCGCCGGCATGGGCCCGTTTTCCGCCGACCGCACCATCCTGGCCTATGCGTCCGACATCTGGCGCGTGGCTGCGCTGCCGGTGACTGCGGCTTGACACCCACCGACCGAGAACACCTGGGACGGGCATGCTGAACACCACCGATATCACGCTGATCTGCGAGGGCGCCCATGGCGATCCGTTCTCCATCCTCGGCCCGCACCGCCACAGCACCGGGCGCACTGCAGTGCGCGCATTCATCCCGGGCGCGTTGCAGGTGCTGGTGGTGGCCACCCCCTCGCAGCGCGTACTGGCCACGCTGGCGCGGCGCCACCCGGACGGTTTCTTCGAACGGGTGCTGCCCTCGACCCTCAAGTCGCGCTACCAGCTGCAGGTGCGCTGGGCCGATGACAGCGTCAGCGTGATGGAAGACCCCTACCGGTTCGGGCCGGTGCTCGGCGAGATCGACTTGTGGCTGCTGGCCGAGGGCACCCACCTGCGACCACACGAGGTGATGGGTGCGCAGCTGTCCACCATGGACGGCGTGGCCGGCACGCGGTTCGCGGTCTGGGCGCCGCATGCCTCGCGTGTCAGCGTGGTGGGTGATTTCAACCACTGGGACGGCCGGCGCCACCCGATGCGCCTGCGCCGCGAATGCGGCGTGTGGGAGATTTTCCTGCCGGCCGTGGGCCGGGGTGCGCGCTACAAGTACGAAGTCCGCGCTGCCGCCGGGAAACTGCTGCCGCTGCACGCCGACCCGTTCGCCCTGCTGGCAGAACTGCGCCCGGGCACCGCCAGCGTCGTGGCCGCACTGCCGCCGGTTGTGGCGCCCGACTTGCAACGCCGCGCGGCGAATGCGCTGGACGCGCCCATGAGCATCTACGAGGTGCACCTGGGGTCCTGGCGGCGCCGGGCCGAGGAACACAACCGCTGGCTGACCTGGGACGAACTCGCCGACACGCTGGTGCCGTATGCGCAGGAGATGGGATTCACCCACCTCGAACTGCTGCCCATCAGCGAACATCCGTTCGACGGTTCCTGGGGCTACCAGCCAATCGGCCTGTACGCGCCGACGGCACGCTTCGGATCACCCGAGGGATTTGGCCGCTTCATGGTGCGTTGCCATGCGGCCGGCCTCGGTGTGCTGCTCGACTGGGTGCCGGCGCACTTCCCCACCGATGCCCATGGGCTGGCCAGCTTCGACGGCACGCACCTGTACGAATATGCCGACCCGCGCGAAGGCTTCCACAACGACTGGAACACGCTGATCTACAACCTGGGCCGTACCGAGGTGCGCAACTTCCTGATCGGCAACGCCCTGTACTGGCTGGAGCGGTTCGGTGTCGACGGACTGCGCGTCGACGCGGTGGCGTCCATGCTCTACCGCGACTACAGCCGCAAGGCGGGCGAATGGATTCCCAATACGCACGGCGGGCGCGAGAACCTGGAGACCATCGCGTTCCTCAAGCGCATGAACGAGGTGATCGGCGAGCAGCGGCCACAGGCCATCACCCTGGCGGAAGAGTCCACCGTTTTTCC
>JANOUM010000280.1:0-2057 GCA_031416855.1 Rhodoferax sp.
TGGCGGGAATATAGACCTTGAGGTCTTCCAGCACCGGCCCGCGGGTCTGCAGCGAGCGGCCCCAGTCGCCCTGCAGCAGGCCGCTGAGGTAGCGCCAGTACTGAACTGGAATCGGCTGGTCCAGCCCGAACTCGACCGACAGCGCGGCCACTTCCTCGCGGCTGGCGTTGGGGCCGGCGGCCAGCAGCACCGGGTCGCCCGGCAGCAGGCGCCCGATCGCGAACACCAGCATCGACAGCCCCAGCAGCACCGGGACCAGCAGCACGATGCGCCGAAGGATATAGGCCAGCACAAGCGGCGCTGTCGGTGCGTGCGCTGCCTACTTCAGCGACAGCTTTTGCAGGTCGATGGCATTGCTGGCCACCGGCGTGAACACAAAACCCTGCACCGAATCGCGCATCGCGATGCGGCGCTTCTCCAGCACACCAAAGATGTCGGGCGCGTCGTCCACCACGGTGCGCTGGAACTCGGCGTAGATCAGCGCGCGCTTCTTTGGGTCGACCTCGCCGCGGCCCTGCTCGATCAGCGCGTCCACCTTCGGGTTCTTGTACACCGGGTTCTGCCAGTTGCCGTTGCGCGAGCTGTGGTAGGCCGCGTAAGCCACGTTGTCCGGATCGGCGTAGTTGCCGGTCTGGTAGACCGGGAAGAAATCCGCGTTGGTCTGCGGTGTCTTGGTCGAGGCCACCATGTCGGGCCAGACCATGGGCTTGATGTCGAGCTCGATACCGATCTTCTTCAGGCTGTCCAGCAGCACCAGAGACCACTGGCGCTGCTGCTCCAGGCCGGTCACATGCACCATGGTCAGCTTGACGCCGCCATTGGGGTACTTGGATTTGGCCAGGTAGGCCTTGGCGGCTTCCAGGTCGGTGCGTGGCACCTTGAGTTTGGGGTCGCTCATCAGCCCCGGTGGCAGCGGGCCGACCATCAGCTCGGCGTAGCCCGCAGCGTCCATCATGCCCTTGTAGTTGAAGGCATGGGATACCGCCTTGCGCAGGTTCACATCCGCCAGCGGCCCGTGGGCGGTGTTCATCTTGATGCTGAAGGTGCGGAACTCGGGCTCCAGCACCCGCACCACGCCGGGGCGGTCTTTCAGCGCGTCCATGTCCTCGCTGGTCAGGTCAACGGCGATATGGGCCTCGCCGCGCGCCAACATCAAGCGCTGCGACGAAGTTTCGCGCACGATCTTCCAGATCGCGCCGTCAAGATTGCCACCGGGCTTCCAGGGCGAGGCGATGCGTTCGAATTCATACAGGTTGCCCGGCTCGGCGCGCTTGATCTTGAAGCGGCCCGATCCGGCGAGGTTCTTGCGCAGGAACTCCTGGCCGTCGTCGCTGCCCTTGTTGGTTTCCAGCAATACCGGGTTGACGACGAACTGCCACGGCAGCACCGCAAGGAAGGGCGCGAAGGGCTTGAGCAGCTTGAACCGCACGGTTTGCACGTCCACCGCTTCAATGCCATTGGGGTCGACCACACCGGCAATCATCCAGGCATTGCCCTTCGCCAGGCGCAGTGTGCGGCGGAATGAATAGGCGACGGCGTTGGCGGTGACCGGTGTGCCGTCCTGGAAACGCGCGCTCTGGTCGAGCTTGAAGAGGTATTCCAGGCCGTCGGGCGACACCGTCCAGGAGGCCGCCAGATGCGGCACCACCTTGGGCGGCGCACCCTCGACCCGCACCAGGCCGTCGTAGGTATTGCGCAGCAGCATGGACGCCGAATACCCGGTGGCCACATGCGGATCGAAATTGGGGATGTCCTGGCCACTGGCGATCACCAGAATCTTTTTGCCCTGCTGGGCAATCGCCATGCCGGACAGGCCGGCAGCAGAAACCGCCAGCGCAGAACCGGCGGCACCCTTGAGAAGACTACGACGTTCCATGGTGAAACTCCTTAATGAACAAAAAAAACCGATCCAACCTATCAGGATGCCGCCAGCGTCTGCGTCGCAGCGACGCGTGCGCCTTCCATCGGCGTGGCAGCGTCGGTGTGCCCGTAATCGCGTGCCGCGCCCGCGGGCGTGATCCAGCCCATGGCCACATCATGCGCGACATCCGACGCAG
>JANOUM010000281.1:0-1883 GCA_031416855.1 Rhodoferax sp.
TTCCAGCCGTTTGGCGACTTCGGCGGCATGCATCCAGTCGCGCGAGCGTTCGTAGTTGGCCAGCAGGGCCAGCCGCGCCTCGGCCTCGAACGGGGTGCCTTCGAGCTTGAGCAGCGCTTCCTCGGCGCGGTCGAGCAGCCCGGCACGCAGGTAGTCCAGCGCCAGCGCGTGCTGCGCGCGGTGCCGGTCGGCGGCGCTCAGGTCGCCGCGCGACAGCAGATGCTGGTGCACGCGCACGGCGCGTTCATACTCGCCACGGCGCCGGAACAGATTGCCCAGCGCAAAATGCAGTTCGGAGGTGTCCGGGTCGCTTTGAACCGCCTCGATGAAGGCGTCGATGGCCTCGTCCTGCTGCTCGTTGAGCAGGAAATTCAGGCCGCGGAAATAGGCTTTCGGCGCGCGCCGGTTTTCCATGCGCAGTTGGCGCAGATCGAAGCGCGATGCGACCCAGCCCAGCACAAAAGCGAGCGGCAGGCCGAGCAACAGCCAGCTGACGTCAAAGTCCATGGGGTGCGGCGTTGCCCGCTGGCTTTGCCGCGCCGTCCGGGCTGGCCGCCGGAGTCTGTTCGCGCAGGCTTGCGTGATGGTGCTTCCACCACCAAGGGGCCATGCCGAGTGTGCCGACGACCATGCCGATGGCAAACGCCGCCAGCACGATCAGCACCATCGGGCTGCGCCACTGGTTGCCAAAGTAGAAATGCACACTGCCTTCATGCTGGTTGTTCAGCGCAAAGGCAAACAGGGTAAAAAAAATGGCTGCCTTCAGTATCCACTTGAGCAGCCACACAGGGTTCTTCATGGGGTGATGGCGATCAGAAAATAGGCTTGTCCCTGCCGGTTCCAGCCGCCAGCTCGGCAGTGCGCTGGTCTACCGACTCGCGCAAGGCCTTGCCCGGTTTGAAATGGGGTACCCGCTTCTCGGGGATCGCCACACTCTCGCCGCTGCGCGGGTTGCGGCCCATCCGCGGCGGGCGACGGTTGATGGAAAAACTGCCGAAGCCACGGATCTCGATCCGGTGGCCAGCCACCAGGGCATCGTTCATCGCGTCCAGGATGGCCTTGACGGCGAACTCGGCGTCGCGGTGGGTCAACTGGCCAAAACGGTTGGCCAGTTCTTCTACAAGGTCCGATCGGGTCATGGGGCTACGGTTCAGCTTCGGGTGGGGTCACCGGTGCCGCTTGCACCGGCTGGCCCGCACACCTTGGACGCCAATCAGTTGTTATCCAGCTTGGCCCGCAGCAGGGCGCCCAGACTGGTGGTGCCGGCGTTTTCGCGCTGGGAGTTCTGGCTCAGGCTGGCCATGGCTTCCTGCTGGTCGGCTGCATCCTTGGCCTTGATGGACAACTGGATGTTGCGCGTCTTGCGGTCGACGTTGACCACGACAGCGGTGACTTCGTCGCCTTCTTTGAGCATGTTGCGCGCATCTTCGACGCGGTCGCGGCTGATCTCGGAGGCACGCAGGTAACCGATGACGTCCTGGCCCAGGTCGATCTCTGCACCCTTGGGGTCGACGGTCTTGACCTTGCCGGTCACGATCTGCCCCTTGTCGTTCACGCTGACGAAGGTGGTGAACGGGTCGGAGTCAAGCTGCTTGATGCCCAGGGAGATGCGTTCGCGGTCCACGTCCACCGCCAGCACCAGGGCCTCGACGTCCTGGCCCTTCTTGTAGTTGCGTACGGCCACGTCACCCGGCTCGTTCCAGCTCAGGTCGGACAGGTGGACCAGACCGTCGATGCCCGCTGCCAGGCCGACGAACACGCCGAAGTCGGTGATCGACTTGATCGGGCCCTTGACGCGGTCGCCGCGCTTGGTGTTCTGCGCGAATTCCTGCCACGGGTTGGCCTTGCACTGCTTCATGCCCAGGCTGATGCGGCGCTTGTCT
>JANOUM010000282.1:0-1564 GCA_031416855.1 Rhodoferax sp.
TAGGTGAGCGCCCCGGCGAGCTGGCTGTGGGCCGGGGTTTGCACCAGGACCGAAACCAGGTGGCTCATCCGATCTTTCCAGTTGGCACCATATGTTGATGTGAACTTGTGAAATGCGGCTTAAGTGCTTGATCCATAACAACTTTAGATTCCATCCCATGAATCTGTGGATAACTTTGTTGATATTTACCGGTCGCGGTCGCCAAAGCCTTGCAAATCAAGGCTCTGGCTGGAATGCTCGCGAAAAAAGCAAAGGGGCAATATCCATATGAATCAACAGCTTACGATCGCTATGGCTTTTGTAGCAAACGATTGTTATCTGTGGCCGGGCTTGCGCAGCGCAACAAAAAATTTGTGCATAAGTCGGACTTGACCAACCTTTTCCGGCCCATTTGGTGGTAGGTGTAGCGCGGCTTTTTTCAGTTCTTTCGCATGCGTCGCGAGCCAGCGTGCACGGCGTCTACGAGTGTTGCTACATTTTCAGGAGGAGTGTGCTGGCTGATGCCGTGGCCGAGATTGAAAATGTGCGTCGGACCGACCTGGTCCGGATCGTGCGCCGGTGCCTGGTGGGGCGTTCCGAAGCTTTGCAGGGTGCGCTCCACCTCGGCCTCGATCTGTAGTGGGCCGGCAAACAACACATTCGGATCGATGTTGCCCTGCAGGGCCTTGCCGGCGCCACCCACCAATCCGCCGACCGCAGCGCGGGCGCGCGCCAGGTTGACCGTCCAGTCCACCCCCAACACCTCGCAGTCGAGCTGGTTCATCTCGTCGAGCCACAGCCCACCCCCCTTGGTGAACACGATGCGCGGGATCCTGGCCCCGGCGTGCTCCCGTGTCAGCTGGCGAAGCACCCGAGCCGTGTAGGCCAGGCTGAACTGCTGGAAATTGCCATCGGCGAGCACGCCGCCCCAGCTATCGAAGACCATGACGGCCTGCGCGCCGGCCGCGATCTGGGCATTGAGATAGGTCGCCACGGCGTCGGCATTGATCGCCAGGATGCGGTGCATCAGGTCGGGCCGGGCATACATCATGGTCTTGACCTGGCGGTAGTCGTCGGAACCTGCGCCTTCGACCATGTAGCAGGCCAGTGTCCAGGGGCTGCCGGCGAAGCCGATCAGCGGCACGCGGCCGTTGAGCGCGCGGCGGATCGAGGTCACCGCGTCGAACACATAGCGCAATTTGTCCATGTCGGGCACCGCCAGCGCGTTCACGGCAGCTTCGTCGCGCACCGATCTGGCGAAACGGGGGCCTTCGCCGATGGCGAAACTCAGGCCCAGGCCCATGGCGTCAGGCACGGTCAGGATGTCGCTGAACAGGATGGCCGCGTCCAGCGGGTAACGCTCCAGGGGCTGCAGCGTGACCTCGGTGGCGTAATCGGTGCTGGTCGCCAGGTCCATGAAGCTGCCCGCCTTGGCGCGGGTGGCACGGTACTCGGGGAGGTAGCGTCCGGCCTGACGCATGAGCCACACCGGGGTGTGGTCGGTGGCCTGGCGCAGGCATGCACGCAGGAAGGTCGAGTTCTGGAGCGGGGCAAATGAATCGTGCGGGGACGGAACGGTCATGCA
>JANOUM010000283.1:0-5780 GCA_031416855.1 Rhodoferax sp.
GGGCTCACCACCAGCAACACACGACCGCGCCGCACACGGTCGGCCACGTCTTCCAGGCGCGGCAGGGGCAAAACGTCGTCATAGACGGTCTTGCGCGTGGCCTTGAACATGTCGCGCAGGCGGTGGCGGATCAGGTCGTCCACCTGGTTGTCGGGCGCGTCCTGGGCCAGGCTTTGAAGCAGCTTGGTCAGGTTCTCCTGCCGGTCGAAGTAGTAACGGCCCTCGGGCGTGTGGTGCAGGTACCAGGCGCACTTCTCCAGCTCTTCGAACGCGGCCAAAAAATCCGACGGCTCGCGCAGCGGCGACACCAGGCACTCCACCATCTCTTCGCGAGTCAGCCCCTTGACAGCGTTCACGGCGGTGGACAGGCTGGCCGTCATCAGCAACGCACCCACCTGGGTGGCGGCCTCCTTGCCGGTCTGCAGGTCGATCACCTGCGCATGGGCGGACTTCTGGGCGTCCCACAGGTCCTTGGCGATCACGTCGCGCATGCCCGAGATTTCGGTGAGTTTGTCGCGCACGTCGGCGATCGACATGTCAAAGTGCTGCGGGCCGATCAGGAACACGTCGTTCGACTTGCGCTCCCACACCGATTTCATCAGGCGCGACACGAGTTCTATCAGGCCTCGGGTCTGCTTGAACTGCTCGTTCTCCTTGAACAAGGCCACCACGTTTTTCAGGCGCGGGTGAAACGGGTACGTGGCGATGATCTCGTCCGCAATGGCCTCGGCCCCGCGATTGGCCGTTTTGGACTTGGCGGCCTCTTCCAGTTTGCGCCCGAACGCGTCGGCGATGTCTTCGATCTCGTTCTTGTCGGGCAGGGACGCGAACAGCCGCTTGCGCAGGATGTCGTAGATTTCGTTGGCCGCCAGGTCCACCGGTGTGATCGTGCGCTCCTGGCGGCCCAGCTCGGCACGTGCATCCTGCAACGCCTTGTTGATAAGCTTGCCGCCGGTGTCGTAGGCAGCGGCCAGGTCGGACGCCACGATGCAGACATTCTTCTTCTTGCCAGCTGCGGTGAGCAGGTTGGCGAACGCCCGCGTGGCGATGTCGGCCACGGTGCCGTTGCCCACTTTCTGCGTGTCCAGGTAGTGGAAGTACGGGGGCAGTTCGTCCAGCAGGATCAGCACGGGCGCGTCGCCATCGAACAGCTTGAGCCAGTCTTTCTCATCCGGTGCCTTGGGCCCACCGGTCCAGAAACCGCGGAACTGCTCCCCTTTGCCCAACTGGTTAGCGATTTCGCCCCAAAAAAAATGGTCCGGGTTGTTGCGACCGTTGAAGGCGGCAATGGCCGCGCCCTGAAAGCTGTTGGCATGCGCCATGCCGGCGCAGTAGGTGGCGCGCAAACCCGCATGCCGCGCCAACAATCCAAAACCCACCAGCAAATGGGTCTTGCCGCCGCCCATGGCCTGCTTCAGGTGAAAAACGGCTTGTGTCGATGCCCCAGCCAGCCGGGCAATACCCTCGGTGATCAGGTCCTTCATGCCCTGGGTGATGAAGGTGCGCTCGAAGAATGCTGTGCCGCCGCCTTCGGCCGAGATCAGTTCGTCGAGTTGTTCGATTTGGTCACTGAGCTTGATCCTCAAGGCGTTGGGCTGTAGCTGGCAGGCGTCGCGTACGGTTTTCATCAGGCGGCTTTCTATGGACAGATGCAACCCGATGCAACAAGTGCTACGGCTACTGGACCGGATCGTCGATATCAATAGTATGCCCAATTGCGCGCGGCGATTAGCTGCACGGCGCAGGGAATAGTGAGATCACCAGACCGAAGTAGCAGTGACGGCGCCTGCGGCTACGATGGCTACGATGGCTTCGATGTATCCCATCAGGACGCGCGTCAAACATGGGCGTGCCGGGTCGCGGCAATGACAATGACAGACAATATGGCGATGACGATCAGCCGCGTGCTCCACAAGACCGCATTGCATCAGGCAGGCGGCAAGGCACCTGGCGACTTGCAGTACTGGCTGTCGCAGCCGGTCCAGGCACGCATAGCCGCGGTGGAGGAGTTGCGGCGACAGGTGGCTGGCTACGATGCTGAACCAAGACTTCAAAGAGTTTGCCGCATTACTCGCCTCAAACAGGGTTGAAGACCTGATTGTGGGTGGCTACACGTTGGCAGCCTATGAGCACCCGCGTTATACCGGCGACCTGGATTTCTGGATTGGCACCGATCCGACAAACGCGCAGCGGACCCTTGTGGCGCTGGAGCAATTCGGGTTCGGCGACCTGGATATTGCCCTGGACGAATCTGGAGGCCCTGGGCGGTCAGCGCCCCGACGCAAGCTGATCGAATTTCGGCTCATCCTGGCGCTTTCGCGATTACGACCCCAAGGACTCAGCCGTGGACACCCACTACTACGAACCCCGCGCCGGCCACGGCCTGCGCCATGACCCGTTCAATGCCATCGTCGGCCCGCGGCCGATCGGATGGATCTCGACCCGCAGCGCCGCTGGGCAGAACAACCTCGCGCCTTATAGTTTCTTCAACGCGTTCAACTATGTGCCGCCGATCATCGGTTTTTCGAGCATCGGCTACAAGGACACCGTGCGCAACGTGGAGGAAACCGGCGAGTTCGTCTGGAACCTGGCCACCTGGCCGCTGGCCGACGCGATGAATGCCAGCTGCGCCGCAGTGCCGCCCGATGTCAGCGAGTTCGACCTGGCCGGGCTCACGCCGGTGGACTCGCGCCTGGTGCGGCCGCCACGTGTGTTTGAGAGCCCGGTGTCCTTCGAATGCAAGCGGACCCAGATCGCACAGTTGCAGGGAGTTGATGGGGTGAAGGTCTCCAGCTGGCTGGTGCTGGGCGAAGTGGTCGCGGTGCACATCCGCCAGGACCTGCTGGTCGACGGCGTCTACGACACGGCCCGGGCTGAACCGATCCTGCGCGGCGGCGGCCCGGCCGACTATTTCCGGGTTGGCCCGGAACAGCTGTTTCGCATGCAACGGCCACGCTGATCCAGGAGCGTTCAGCCGCGTTGGTGCAACTCGATCACGTTGCGGTCCGGGTCGCGCACGAAGATGCCCTGCGCACCGGGGCCGAAACGCACCGGGCCGCCACTCAGGGTGATGCCCGCGGCTTCGAGCGCCGTCTTGGCGGCCAGGATGTCGGGGCACAACAGCGCGAAGTGCGTGATGCCAGGGTGCTTGTCGGGCACGTCCATCAGGATGTTCGGGGCTGCGGAGTCCGGCGCGTTGAGCACCAGGTTGATTTCCATGCCCGAGGGGTGGTCCAGCACTGCCACCGGCTCCGGCCCGATCGGACCGATGGTCTTTTTGAAACCAAGCAGTTCGTAGAACCGAACGGATCGTTCCAGGTCGTGCACACGAATGCCGATGTGGGCCAGGCCCAGGAGCGGGATCGGTGTTGTCTTGCTGGCGGCATCTGGCATGGCGGGCTCCGGGTTGCCGGCGGCTGGCAAGCCGGTGCTGCGCAGTCTACGCGAAGGCCCCGTCAGGCGCCGCGGGCGGATCGTGCCGGGGCGCTCGCCATGACGTGGATGTCGCTTTCGGCGATCGACAACATCACGGTCTCACCGACGGCCACGCCACGCCGCGCCAGCACATGTTTGGGCGCCGACAACGCAATGCGTTCGCGGTTTGGCAACCATGCGTAGACCATGACGCTGGGGCCGACCGGGATCGCCTTGTCCACGACGGCATCGAACCGGTTCGGCGCGTCCGTCAGTTCGGGGCCGGCCAGGCGCACATCGTCTGCCGCCACGCAGAAGGCCACCGGCCCCGCGCGACGCAGCGGGGCGGACACGTGCAGACGCAGGCCGTTCCAGTCGATCAATCCGCCGGGGTGGTCATGCGCATCCACCACCATGCCCTCGAACACGTTCTTGTGCCCCATCAGGCGCGCCACGTCGGGTTCGACCGGATGGCGGTAGACGAACTCGGGTGCGCCCTCCTGCAGGGTGCGTCCGCGGTGCAGCACCACCATGGCATCGGCCAGCAGCTGTGCCTCGGCAATCGAGTGGGTCACCAGCACGGTGGGGATGGCAAGGTTGGCGCGCAGTTCTGCGAGCTCCTCGTACAGCCGCTCGCGCGTCATCTGGTCGACCGCAGAAAATGGCTCGTCCAGCAACAGCACCTCCGGCTTGCGCACCAGGGCGCGCGCCAGGCCGACGCGCTGCTGCTGACCGCCCGAGAGCGCACCGGGCCGGCTGCCTTCGAGGCCCGCCATGTTGACTGCGGCCAGCACCGCGCGCGCTGCGGCCTCGCGCGCGGACGGCTCGCCGCCCGCCGCCGCCATCACGTTCTGCAGCACCGTCATGTGCGGGAACAGGGCGTAACTCTGGAACACGAAACCTGCCCGCCGGCGATGTGCCGGAACCTGGATGCCGGCGCGCGAATCCAGCCAGACGGTGTCCCCGATCTGCACCTTGCCGGTGGCGCCCGAGAGCAGGCCGGCGATGGTTTTGAGCAGGGTCGACTTGCCGCTGCCCGAAGGCCCCACCACGGCGACCAGTTCGCCCGGCTCGCACCGCAGCGTGGCCTCCAGGTCGATCGGCCGGGTCTGGCGCAGAGTGACGGACAACATGGCGTCAGAGGCTGCGCGTACCGCGCCCCTGGCGCGCCGCCAGGCCCAGCGCCAGCAGCGACACCACCAGCAGGAACGCCGACATCATGCCGGCTCCGCGCATGTCGAAGGCCTGCACGCGGTCGTAGATCGCGATCGCCACCGTCCGGGTCTCGCCCGGAATGTTGCCGCCGACCATCAGCACCACGCCGAACTCGCCCAACGTGTGCGCTGCGGTCATGACCATGCCCGACATGACACCGGGCCAGCACAAGGGCAGCTCCACACGAAAAAATGCCTGCCACGGCCCCATGCCGCACAGCCTGGCCGCCTGCAGCACCTCGGCATTGACGGCCTCGAAGGCGCGCAACATCGGGATCATCGCGAACGGAATGTTGAACACGATCGACGCCAGCAGCAGCCCCTCGAACGAGAACGCCAGCGGATGCCCGATCCAGCGCTCATACACCGCACCCAGCGGCGACGCGGCGCCCATGGCCACGAGCAGGTAATACCCCAGTACGGTGGGCGGCAGCACCAGGGGCAGGGTGAGCGCCGCCTCCAGCAGCCAGCGGTGCCGGGAGCGTGAACGGGCCAGCGGGCGCGCGAGCAGGATTCCCACCGGCAGCAACACCAGGCTGGTGGCCAGGGCGAGCGCAAACGAAAGCTTGAGCGCGGTCCAGTCCATCATTCGCCGGGCAGCACAAAACCGTACTGTTTGAACAGCTGGCGCGCAGCGGGTTGCGTCAGCATGCGGTAGAACGCGCGTGCCTCGGCTGACGCGCGGCGCATCAGCACCATGCGCTGGCGCAAGGGCTGGTGCAGCGCGTCCGGCAGCACCACATGCGCGCCCTTGCCGGCGAAGGCCGGCGCCATCGCCAGCGAAAGCGCGAAGATGCCGCCCTGCGTGTTGCCGCTGGCCGCGAACTGCGCCGCCTGCGACACGTTTTCGCCCAGCACCAGCCGCGGTTCGAGCGTCGCCCACAGGCCCGCTGAGACAAGTGCCTGTTGCGCCGCGCGCCCGTACGGCGCGTGTTCGGGGTTGGCGATGGCGAACTTGCGCACCCGGCCAGCGGCCAGCGCGTCGCGCAAGCCGTTCATCTGTACGTCGGGCGTGAACACGCTGGGCGTGGAGGCGAACAGCACGATGCGGCCGATCGCGTAGAGCTGGCCGTCGTCGGCCGTCAGCCCTTTTTTCGCCAGCTCCATCACCAGCAATTCATCGGCCGACAGGAAGATGTCGAATGGCGCGCC
>JANOUM010000284.1:0-2728 GCA_031416855.1 Rhodoferax sp.
TATGGCATGGGCAGCGCGGGGCAGGGCCGCATGACCACGCACAGCCAGAAGAAGTTCGACGGCGCCGAGCTGGTCGAGTTCCGCAACCGCTTCAACCTGCCGCTCTCCGATGAACAGGCGACCCGGCTCGATTTCCTGAAACCTGCGGACGACAGCCCGGAGATGCGTTACCTGCACGCCCGGCGCGCGGCACTGGGCGGCTACCTGCCCCGGCGCGACGACACCGCCGACATCCCCACCAAGCCAGCACTCGCGGCCTATGCCCAGTTTGCAGTCGCGGCCGCTGGCAAGGAGATGAGCACGACCATGGCCTTCGTGCGCTTGCTGGGCAACCTGCTCAAGGACCCCGCTCTGGGCCCGCGTGTGGTGCCCATCGTGGCCGACGAGGCGCGCACTTTCGGCATGGCCAACCTGTTCAAGCAGGTGGGCATCTACTCCAGCGTGGGCCAGCGCTACGCCCCGGAAGACATCGGCTCGGTGCTGAGTTACCGCGAAGCGGTGGATGGCCAGATCCTGGAGGAGGGAATCAGTGAGGCCGGCGCCATCGCCAGCTGGACGGCGGCGGCCACGAGTTACAGCGTGCACGGGCTGGCGATGCTGCCGTTCTACATTTACTACTCGATGTTCGGCTTTCAGCGCGTGGGCGACGCGATCTGGGCGGCAGCCGACCAGCGTGCGCGCGGCTTCCTGCTGGGCGCCACCTCGGGGCGCACCACGCTGGGAGGTGAAGGCTTGCAACACCAGGACGGCAGCAGCCACCTGGTGGCGGCGACCATCCCCAACTGCAAGGCTTACGACCCGGCCTTCGCGGGCGAAATGGCGATCATCGTGGATGCCGGCATCCGCGAGATGGTGGTCGAGCAACGCGACGTCTTCTACTACGTCACGTTGATGAACGAGAACTACGCGCAGCCGGATGTGCCGCCCGAGCTGGCGCCGCAGATCCTGCGCGGCTGTTACCGCTTCGAGGGCTGGAAGGCTGATGCGCCAACGGCGGCGTCGGGCGCACCAGCCGTGACGCTGATGGGCTCCGGAGCGATCCTCACCGAAGTCGTCAAGGCCGCGCGGCAACTGGCTGGGGACGGATTCGCCGTGGAGGTGTACAGCGTCACCAGCTGGAGCGAGCTGGCGCGCGACGGCCAGGCCTGCGAGGCAGCGATGCTGCGCGGTGAGGCCGCGGACCAGCCCTTTGTCGCGCGACAGCTCACGGCGAGCCGCGGTCCGGTCATCGCGGCCACCGACTATGTGCGCGCCGTCCCCGAAAGCATTCGCGCGTTCATTCCCGAAGGTCGTCGCTACCTGGCTCTGGGCACCGACGGGTTCGGGCGCAGTGACACGCGCGCCGAACTGCGCGGGTTTTTTGGCGTCGATGCGCGGAGCATCGTGCAAGCGGCCACGGCAGCGTTGAAGCCGCCGGTGCGGGCGTAGCCGACGCGGTCAGGGCCGCGCGGGCAATGCGGTAACAATCAGGCTTGGAACACCCACATTCAAGGAGGCAGCCATGAAGGCCTGGGCCGTCACGGGGCACAGTTTGCCCCTGCAAAACATAGACATTGCCGACCGAGAGCCGGTCGGTACCGAAGTGCTGCTCGCCGTCACGCATGCCGGTGTGTGCCATTCCGACCTGCATTTCTGGAAGGGCTACTACAACATGGGCGGCGGCAAGACCATGCAGCTGGCCGAGCGCGGTGTGAAGCTGCCGCGTGCCCCCGGCCATGAAGTGGTGGGGCGGGTGCTCAAGCTCGGCCCGCAGGCTACGGGAGTTGCCGTGGGGGACCTGCGCATCGTCTACCCCTGGCTTGGTTGCGGGGAGTGCGAGCGCTGTCGCAGCGGCCAGGACAACCTGTGCAACAGGCCCAATGCCATCGGTGTTCTGCAGCATGGTGGTTTCGGCGAGCAGGTAGTGGTGCCGCATGCCCGTTTTCTGGTCGACCCCGGCACGGTAGACCCGGCGCTGGCGGCCACGCTGGCGTGTTCCGGCATCACCGTTTATTCGGCCATCCGCAAGATCCTGCCGCTGCCACCCGACGAGCCGGTGGTGCTGATCGGCGCCGGTGGATTGGGACTGGCAGCGATTGCCATGCTCCAGGCCCTGGGACATCGCCGGATCGTGTCGGTGGACATCGTTGCGGACAAACGCGCAGCGGCACTCGATATGGGTGCCACCCAGGCGCTGGATGGCGCCGGAACGGTCGCCGAGCTGGCCGCGCGCATCCTGGCCGCTACCGGCGCTCAGGTCGGTGCGGTGATCGATTTCGTGAACGCCAGTTCCACCACCGAGGCCGGCCTGGAGTGCCTGGCCAAGGGCGGCAAGCTGGTGCTGGTGGGGGTGGCTGGTGGTGAGCTGGTGATCTCGCTGGCCGCCATGATCTTCCGGCCGCGCACCATCCTGGGAACCGCCACCGGCAACCCGCAAGACCTGCGCGATGTGGTGGCGCTGGCGCAGTCCGGCAAGCTCAAGCCGATTCCGCTGACGCTAATGCCCAAGGCGCATGCCAACGAAGCGCTGCACCTGCTGGAGGACGGGCAGGTGCGCGGCCGCATCGTGCTCACCGCCGGTTGAGCAGGGCTGTAGCTGCAAGTCGCAGGTCAGGACGCGGAGTCGCCCCGTAGCCAGTTGCCGGTGAACCGGGTCGCGTCGGGGCTTGCAGCAGGTTCATCCGCAGCGCCGGCGCCATGCCGACGCCGGCCGCGGGTGCCGCCAGCGACCTGCCGCGCGTTTGTGCGA